>DATLQY010000169.1:0-9593 GCA_035534975.1 Pirellulales bacterium | reverse complement strand
TGCGAAAAGTTCCAGTTCACGCCGGTGATGCTCTTGGCGAGCTCCGCGTTCATCTCGGTAATCAGCTCGAGCTTGGTCCGGCGCCGTTTGTCGCGCAGCCATCGCATCCAACCCTCCTGGGGCTTGACCGGCTCCCAGTCGCCATACGATTTGAGCGGCACGAAGAACTCGATGTTGTAGAAACCGGTGGGGTCGGTGCCATCGTCGGGCCGGCCGGTTTGGGCCACGATCGTCTCGATCTCGGGGTATTTCTGCATCACCTCCCGCGCTTGGTGGGCCTTGGCGGCTGCGGCGTCCAGCGAGATGCTGATCGGCAGCGTGGCGCGGATCCAGAGGTTGCCCTCTTCCAATTCGGGCATGAATTCTCGCCCCAGGAGAGGCAACAATCCGATGGTGGCGGCAATCAAGGTCCCCATCACGCCCAGCGTCACCCAGCGGTGCCGCAGGCAAAGGTCCAGTTGCCAGAGGTAGCGCCGTTTGAGAAATCGGACCATGAAGTTGTCGGGCACCGGCTTGAGGTGCTTGAAGAACAGCATGCAGAGGACCGGCGCCACGGTCAGGGCCAGGATCAAGGCCCCGCCCAGCGCGAAGGCGTAGGTGTCGGCCATGGGGCCGAAGATCTGCCCCTCGGGGCCCTTCATCGTGAACAACGGCAAGAACGCGCAGACCATGATCGCCGTGGTGAAGAACAGGCTCCGCTCCACCTCGCGGCAAGCCCGCAAGATCCGCTCCTTGAGCGGCAGATCGGCGTACTCGCCCGAGCTGATGTGGCGGTAGATGTTTTCGACCATGATCACCGACGAATCGACGATGATGCCGAAATCGACGGCGCCGATCGAGAGCAGGTTCGCCGACTTGCCCCGCAGGAACAAGACCGAGAACGCGAACAAGAGCGCCATGGGGATGTTGATGGCCACGATCAGCGCGCTGCGGACATTGCTGACGAACATCAACAGAATCAAGGTCACCAGCACCATCCCCACCAGCAGGTTCTCCTGCACGGTTTCGGTGGTCACGTTGATCAGGTCGGTGCGGTCGTAGTAGGGCTCGATCTGAACGCCGGGTAACAGCGGCCCGTCGGGGCTATTCAAGTAGTCGACCTTCTCGTTCAGATCGCGCAGCGCCGGTAACGAGTCCTCGCCTTTGCGCAACAGGACGATTCCCGACACTCGGTCGCGCTCGTCCTGCCACTCCAACTCGCCGTGTTCGTCGCGGATCTCGTGACCCGCGCTGTCTTTCTTGGGCTTGCTGAGGCTGACCTGGCCCAATCGCGGATTGTGCCAGACTTTGACGCCATGTTGGCCGATGTCGTCGGCGTAGCGCAGTTGTCCGCCTTCCACCAGGTTGTCGACCCTGATCGGCACGTTGTTGATGGCGGTGATCACCGTCTCGCGGATGCGCTGCATGCGGAGCCCTTCCTGTCCGCGAAGGTACGCTGCGGCGTCGATCGGCCGCTTGGCGTCGAGCACCTCCGGCGCGCGCGTCGGGTCGAGGCCGAAGCCGATCAGTCCGATCGCTCGAACGTTGAGCATGCCCTCGCCTTCGGTCAGGTAGTTTCCGCCCCGATTGCCGTTGTTGTTGGTAATGGCGTCTTGCATCTGTTGCAGATTGATGCCGTACTGCAGCAGTTTGTCAGGGTCGGGGCGGACTTCGTAGCGCTTCACCGTCCCGCCACTGGAGACGATGTCGATGATCCGCGGCACGCGGCGGAATTGCCGCTCGAGCACCCAGTCCTGCAGGGCCTTGAGATCGTTCAGCGTGTAGAGGTCACGGCCCATCGGGTCCTTGGGACTGGCCAACGTATAGCGCAGGATTTCGCCGGTCGGGCTTTGCGGCGAGAGCGTGGGCTGCACGCCCTCGGGCAGATTGTCGACGAACTGCAAGCGATTGATCACCTCCTGACGGGCCTTGTAAAAATCGAGGCCGTACTCGAACTGCAAGCGCATGTGCGACAGGCCGAACAGTGACTTGGTGCGGGTGTACTTGAGCAACGGCATGGCCGACGTGGCCACTTCCAGGGGGATGCTCACCTGCCGTTCCATTTCTTCGGCGCTGGCCCCGGGGTACTGCGCGATTACTTCGATGATCGCCGGGGCGGGGTCGGGATAGGCCTCGACGTTCACGTTGCGGAACGAATGGATGCCGACCACCACCAATCCGATCGCCAACAGGATGACGATGAGCGGGTTGTTCAAAGCCCATTGAATGAGACGATATGCCATGGCTGGAAGGATGGAGGAACAAGGATGAGGGATGAAACCAACAAATTATTCGTCGCCCCGCTCGTTCGCGCCGGCGGATTTCAGGTTGTTCAATTCCGAGTCGAGCTCCAGGCCGCCCGACAACACGACGAGCTCGCCCACGTCGAGCGCCTCGGCCCCCTGGCGACGCTCCTCGTCGCTGGGCTGCGCGCGAATGAAGACCGATTTTTCTCCGCGCCGCGTGACGGCCACGACGCGCCGCGTCACCACGTGCGCGGTGGGGTCCGTTTCGACGAACACGGCCGCCGTCGAGCCCTCTTCGATCAGGGCCGAGGTCGGCACCGACACCATCCCTGGGTCGGGCGGGAGCGCGATCGTGGCCGTCACGAATTGGTTCGCTCGGAACTGGCGGTCGTTGCCGGCGGGCCCGCCGACGATCGGATTGTCGAGCCAACCGATGATGGGCGCCGTGCGCAAGGTCTGGTCAATGACGCTGCCGACCAGCTCGAACGTTCCCGAACGAGGTTTGTCGACGGGGTCGCTCTTCAAGTCGACTTGCCACACGCGCTCGCGAGGCGTCAGTTTCTCGATCAGAGGCAAATCTTCCTCGAAGAGATAGGCCAGCACCTGAATTCGGCTGAGGTCCGCGACTTTGAACAGCGCGTCGTTCGTATCGACGATTTCACCGTCGTTCACGCTCTTCTCGACGATCACGCCGTCCATCGGCGCGACGATTTCGATTTGCGGCCAGGTCTTGGCCGCCGCATTCTGAAGTTCCTTTCGCTTGAGCTGCAGCGCTTCCTTCTCCACCTGCTCGATCTCAACTTCACTCAGCTTCCACGAGAGCAAAGTACGTCGGGCGCTATTGGCCGCGATCTTGTCGGCCTCGACGGCCCGTTCGGCCTCGGCGATCTGCCTGGCGGGCACGACCGACGGCCCCGCTTCCTTGAGTTTTGCGTAGATCTTCTCGTCGAGCGCCAGGCGCGAGAGGGCGTCGACCAGATCGCTTTTTTTCTGCCCGACGTCGGTGCTCCAGACGACCGCCAACAGTTGGCCCATCTTGACCGTATCGCCGTACCGTACTCTTCGTGTTTTCGTCTTGCCGTCGATATCGACGACCTCGGTCGTGCCGATCCGTTCGACCCGGCCAGGAAAGAGGGAATGGACCGGCACCAGGCCGTTGGGGTCGATCAACAGGTACCCCGGCAGCCGCAATGGATCGGGAGCGGAGGCAGGTTCGACCGGTTTGGTCTTGAGGCCGATCGCTTCGACCGCTTCGGGCTTCAGTTTCAGCGATTCAGGGCCCGTCAACTGGTACAACTGGCTTCCAGGGTTGTGGTCCTCGGCCTCGGGCGGCGTCAAGTACTCCCTTAGCTTGGGATAGCCGTAGTAAGCCGCGGCGGCCAGGACGGCGATGAATACGACGAAGACGAGGGTTTGGCGAGATCGGCCGGTCTTGGTCATGGTTCACACCTTCCTACCTACGAGTCTTGCCCACGATGTTCGCATCGGCAATAGATGTCAGGTTAAAAGCGCGTAATAAACGGCCCAAATTTACTTTTCACGGGAACCGTTCAAGCTGTAGCAAATTGCCCAGCGCGGCCGCACTGCTCCATACGTCGTCCAAAGCGTCGATGTAGCTCAAGTTGGCGTCAAACAATGTTCGCTGGGCCTCGAGGAATTGGAACACCGGCAAGATACCGAGGCGGTAGCCCTTCTCGACCAATTCGAAGTTCCTCGTGGCCGTCGGCAGGATCTCGGTGCGGATCTTCTCGGCAAGCGCGAGCGCCGCGCGGTGCCGGCCCAGCGCGTCGGCGGCCTGGTCCAGGAGCTGGTTTTGCTTCACCCCGACGTCGGCCGTGGCGGCCTGGTTGTCCCAGCGCGCCGAGCGGATGCCGCCTTGGTTGAAGTTCCAAGTCGGAATGAGGAAACTCCCGTTCATCCAGAACTGCTGATTGAGGTTCAGCGGTCCCCATTGGGCCGCGGGCCCCGTGTACGGGTTGGGCCAGGGTTCGGCCCGCGCCCGCGTCACCAACAGACTTGTCCGGCTCGCCTCGGCGCGGGCGCCCAGGACGTCGACGTTTTGCGTAGCCACATATTGCCGCACGAACAGATCGTCGAACGAAGGCGGCGGGGCGGTCGGGTCGCCAACGGCCTCGCTGACCGGCATGCCAGGCAACCCGACAACCGCCGCGAGCTGCCGCCGCCGGCTGATCAACAGCGTCCTGGCTTGCACCAGCGCGGCTTGCGCTTTTTGCATCTCGAGGGCCAACAGCAGCACGTCGGTCTCGGCCACCTGCTCGCCGTCGAACAGGCGTTGCGCCGCGTCGCGCGCCCCGGTCGTGACGCGCAGCACTTCTTCCAGTCCGCGCACTCGACGTTGTTGGATCAGCAGTCCGTAGAATTGTTCGCGAACCGACTGCAAGACGTCGTAGCGGTCGGACCAGGCCGAGAACGTCGCCTCGCGCACCAGTTGCATGGCCGCGGCCCGATCGAGCCGCTTCTTCCCCTTGACGGGGATTTCGAGTTGAAAACCGGCGTTGTAGGCCTGCTGCAACCCGGCGCCGATGATATCGGGGTTGTTGGTGTCCCAACGCGGATTGGTCCAGATGCCGGCTTGTATCGCCGTGCCACGCGCCGATTCGATGCGGGCACGCGCGCGGCGGACGATCGGGTTGTTTTCCAGCGCCAATGCGGTCACCTGCTCCAAGGTCCAATTACCTTCGGACATCCCCTCCATGCGAAAATCCAAGGTCGCCTGCGACTGGCCCCGCGGGGTGGGGACCGGTTCCGCGACCGCGCGACTTTCAGGAACTTCTTGGTGGGCCCGCGCTAGACGAACGACCGCTCCCGAATTGGATGGGTCGTTCGACGACGCGGGCACTTGGCCCTCGGAAGTGTCCTGCCAACCGCGGTTCCAATCCGGCCTCCCGCTCGATGACTCACGGCGCGCCCGAGACGACGCAAGGTACCCCGCTTTGCGCCTGGTGCGCGGCTCTTCGGCATTGGCCGAGCGGTCATAGGAGAAGGACCCTCCCGGACCGCACGGCGCCGTGCAAATAGCCAGGAAAACCAGCCAAGACCAGATCTTCGTCTTGAATCGCATTACACGGCTCCTACGTCAGTCATCACCCGATTCGGTGTTTTCAATGAGGCTTTCATCCGCGGTGTTTATTTCATTCTTCCAGCTTTTTTTCTCGCGGCCCAAGGCCGTTTTACGGGAATTGTTCCAACTGCAATAGATTGCCCAGTTCGGCCGCGCTGGACCAGACGTCGTCCAAGGCATTGATGTAATCGAGGTTGGCTTGGAACAACGCACGTTGGGCCTGGAACACCTGGGCAACGGGCAGGAGTCCTTCGCGATAACCCCTTTGCACTAGTTCCTGATTCCTCCGGGCCGTGGGCAGGACATTGAGGCGAATCCGTTCGGCCCCTTGCAGAGCGGCCCGGTGCCGGCCGAGCGCATCGGCGGCTTGCTTGATCAGCTTGTTCTGCGTCGCCGGCACGGTGGCCGTCGCATCGACGATGTTCGCCTCGGCGGCGCGCACGTTACCTTGGTTGCGGTCCCAAAGCGTAATGTTGAACGCGAAATTGTACCAGAACTGGTTATTGGGCGAATGCGAAGGCACCCCCCACTGCTGGGAAGGTCCGGAATACAAGTTGGGGTAGGGTTCCACCTGCGCGCGGCGCAGCAGGATGCGTGTCCTGGCGACTTCGGTCTCGGCACTCAGGACGTCGACGTTCTGTGTGGCGACGAACTGGTAAACGTCGCGATCGTCGAACCGCGGAGGCGATCCCGCCAGGTCGCCGGTAAGGTCGCCCAGCGGCAGATCCGGCCGGGCGACCGCCGCGGCCAACTGCCGCCGCCGGCCGATCAGCAGCGTTCTGGCTTCGAGCAATTCGGTCTCCGTTTTCTGCAGTTCCAACGTCAAGAGGAGCACGTCCGTCTCCGCCACGAGACCTGCTTTGAACATCGTTTGGGCCGCGTCACGCGCGCCCGTGGCGATCCGCACCAGTTCTTGTGAGACCGCCACTCGGCGCTGCTGGGCCAGGGCCGCGTAAAACTGCCGGCGAACCGCCTGCAAGACGTCGTAGCGGTCAGACAAAGCACCGTATTCCGCCTCGCGCACGAGTCGCTGCGCCGCCTCCCGATCGAGTCGCTTCTTTCCCTTGACGGGGACCTCCGTTTGAAAGCCGGCGTTGTAGGCGTTTTGATTGCCTACGCCCAGCACCTGCGGGTTATTCGTGTCCCAGCGTGGATTGGCCCATAAGCCGGCTTGCAGCGCCTTGCCGCGCGCCTCGGCGACGCGAGACCGCGCCCGCCTAAGGACCGGATGGTCGTCGAGGGCCAGATTGGTAAGGCGTTCCAGGTTCCAGCCCTCCGACACGCGTTGATCACCTTCTTCTCGCCAAGGTGTGGACGGTTCCAGCGGAACACGAATCGACTCCGGCACGGCCCTACCCGGCGGAATCCGCTCCTGAGCTTGCACCAACCGCACTTCGGTTCTCTCCGGAACGACCGAGGCATCCTTTGTCGGGGCGCCGGAAGCGGTGCTGGCTGTCGGATCAACCGCCGACGGCGCGCTTGCCGGTGTGACGCCAACGGCGCCTATTTCTGGCTTGTCGGGTGGGCGATTGGCATGAGACGGCACCAGCCCACAGCCGGCAAGCGTCAGCAGCCAAATCGAGGCGGTAGCGCACCAACGCATCGCGCGGTTTCCGAATATCGTGCTCTTTCTTGGGGTATCTCCTTGGGCTATCGGCAAGGTCTGCGGAATGTTCCAAGAATTCCAGTTCTTTGGATTCTTCAGGGGATCTGGGGTATTTGGGGTCTCCGTCATCACGACGAACCACAGACTCGTTCTGTGCAACCTTTGTGGGACCGAACAGGATCGAGTAATCGTTACAGATCCACCGATACTTTCCTTGAGGCAAACGCCCGTCTTTCTCTTTGAGACCAAGGCATGT
This sequence comes from Pirellulales bacterium, assembly GCA_035534975.1. Classification (GTDB taxonomy): domain Bacteria; phylum Planctomycetota; class Planctomycetia; order Pirellulales; family JAICIG01; genus DATKSN01. Next base: position 2,424 of record DATLQY010000169.1, on the reverse strand, counting down.
CGATCCGCCGCGGAACCCATGTTTGGCGATGGCTGATGATCGTCGCGCTGGTGCCTCTCGCTGGGCGCCCTTCGTCCGCGGCAGACCCGCCCGCCCGAAATCGGGGATATCTCCAGACGATGCGATCCAAGGACGCCGTCCAAGTCTCCTTCCGGCAGAATCCCGGCGAACCCGCTACGGCGGCCCCAGTCGTCATCGATGCCTCAAAACAGCAGCTTCCTCGATCGCCGGCCGATTCGTCTGCGGATTTCCAGGTCGAGGGCCAATGGACGTTGGACGAACTGACGCAGCTCGCGTTCGAAAACAACCCGATCTTTCCGCGGGCCCAGGCCCGAATTGAGTCGGCTCGCGCCGCCGCCTGGCAGGCCGGCCGCTGGGTCAACCCGAGGTTCGATACGAACAATCCGCAAATCCTGGCCGGAGGACCGAACCGGAACCGTTACTCCGCGGGCGCTCAGGTGGATATACCCATGGGTAAGAAGCGGCTCGATCGCGCGGCGGGGTACCAACAGGCGCGCGAAAACGAGCTATCCGGGCTCTCCGACCGGTACGACGTATTGACGGCGGTGCGGCGGAACTTTTATGCCGTCTTGGCACAGCAGCGACGGATCGAAGTGCTGCGGCAATTGGTGACCATCGCCACGGGCACGCGCGACATCGCCCAGAAGCGCTACGACAACGAACAGGCCGCCGAAATTGATGTGCTCACGTTGAGCATCGAGGTCAGTCGGGCGCAGGCCGCATTGCGGCAGGCCGAAATCGTGCTCGTGGCCCAGCGGCGGCAACTGGCGGCGGCGGTCGGCGACGCGGATCTGACCATCGGACCCTTGCGCGGCGACCTGGCGGGTCCGCCACCGAGCTTCGACGACGCCTTAGTCCGTCAATTCGTGGCGGAAAGTAACGTCGACGTCTTGAACGCGCGCACCGAGGTTTCCCGCAGTCGCACGCTGCGCCGCCGCGCCGAGATCGAGCCGATTCCGAATCTTTACACCGGCCCGGCGGTTGCATGGTTCCCGTCCGCGCAGGGCACCCAGTTCTGGTACAACTTTCAGTTCAACATCCCGGTCTTGGACCGCAACCAGGGCAATATCCAGTCGGCTCGTGCTTACACGCGCACTGCGACGGCAGGAGTCGAAATCACGCAGAACTCACTGATTTCCCAAGCAGCGGATGTCTTGAGCCGCCATCGCGCGGCCGTCCAGCGCGCTCGACGAATCAACCAGTACATCCTTCCCACCGCCCGCAGGAACCAGGGCCTGGTCGAAAAGGGCTATCGAGCCGGAATCTTTGGGGTGACGCCCCTGCTGCAAGCCCAGCGAGCCCTGTTCGAGGCGAACAACGACTACATCGATGCGTTGGAAGACGTATGGTCCACGGCCGCCGACCTCGGAAACCTGCTTCAGCTCGAGCAATTTCCTTGATCGCTTTCCAACCTCCCGCCCGACTCTGGCGGCTGTTATACTGCACACGGTCTACGCCCACGCCCCCATGCCGCCTCACGCCTCAAGCTCAACGCATTCGCTCGGCAATCTCTCTCACCGCCATCGCGAGATGGAGTTGGAGATCGCGCTGGGGGGCGGTCTGGAGGCGATCGAAAGGCAACATGCCAAGGGTAGGCTCACGGCTCGCGAGCGGATCGAACGCCTCATGGACCCCGGCACGGTGTTCGTGGAAATCGGCCTTTGGGCGGGCTGGGAAATGTATGCGGAGTGGGGCGGGGCCCCGGCGGCCGGAGTAGTTTGTGGAGTTGGCACCGTCGCCGGCCGGCGGCAGATGATCATCGCCAACGACGCCACGGTCAAGGCCGGGGCCTTTTTCCCCGCCACCGCCAAAAAGGTGCTCCGCTGCCAGCGGATTGCCTTCCAGAACCGCCTGCCATTGATCTACCTGGTCGATTCGGCCGGCGTCTTCCTGCCCTTGCAAGAAGACGTCTTTCCCGATGAGGATGATTTCGGCCGAATCTTTCGCAACAACGCGGTGCTTTCGGCCGCCGGGCTAGGTCAGATCGCGGCGATCATGGGCAACTGCGTTGCCGGCGGCGGCTATCTTCCCGTCCTGTGCGACAAACTGCTCATGACCGACGGCTCGGGCCTTTACCTGGCGGGGCCGGCGCTAGTGAAAAGCGCGATCGGCCAGGAGGTGTCGAGCGAGGCATTGGGAGGGGCGGCGATGCATGCCCAGGTGAGCGGCACGATCGACTACCGCGATCCCGACGATGAAGCCTGCCTCGCGCGTCTGCGGCGGCTGGCCGCGGCCGTGGCGCCCGATCCGCCGCAACCGCCCGCGCCGTTCGCCCGTCACGCGGTACTGGCGCCCGCCAGGCCCACGACCGATATCGAGGGGCTTGTCAGCTCCGATCCTCGGCGGAACTACGAAATTCGTGACGTGCTCGATTGCATCGTCGACGGCGGCACGTTCGACGAA
>DATLQY010000168.1:0-2298 GCA_035534975.1 Pirellulales bacterium | reverse complement strand
ACTACCGCAAAATGTACGTCAACGCCTTGGGCCGCATCGGCGGGCCTTCCGCCTGGCGCGTGCTATGCGTGCTGGCCATCGAGGATGAAAACGACGACGTCCGGCTCACCTGTCTCGAACATCTCGAGGAGCACCCGTCGGAGACGTTCGTCGAGTACTTCATCGGCCGGCTCAATGACACGGACAACCAAATCGTCAACCGGGCCGCGTTGGCGCTGGGCAGGATGAAGAGCCCCACCGCGATTCGTCCGTTGATCGACCACCTGATCACGTCGCACGAGCGCATGATCGCTCCTCCCACCGGTGGCACGGGCGCCACCTTCTTCAACGGGCCCGGCATCAGCGGCCAGGGTTTGAACGCCGGCAGCTCGCCCGCCGTCGTGGTCAAAGAGCGCCAACGGAACGAGGGCGTGCTCGACGCGTTGCTGCGATTGGCGGACGGCGTGAACTTCGATTACGAAGTTGACGCCTGGAAGCAATGGTATGCCAGCCGCAAGAGGGCGAAGAGCCTCAACGGCCGCCGCGACGACTAAATGGCCTTGCACGAATCGCCGTCACCGCGAGCGGTGCCTGCCATGTCTCAATCTGCCGCCACGTTCCAGGGTGCAGTCGGAGGTAGCAGGAGCAATTGAAGCAACTGCAAAAGTCGACTGATGCGCTGGATGCCGCAACCAAGGCCCATTCTGTCACTGACGGCGGCCAGAAAGAGTAGGCGGTCGGTCGATTCGTTGCGTCGCCAAGGATACAGCCGATCATTGGCCGCGACGCGGCCTTACAGTAGTTCGTGGATCACCTGCCCGCGATCGATCGCGGGCACGGGCCGGCCGGCGTGATTGAGGAAACTGATCGTGGGGTCGACTCCAAGCACATGGTAGATCGTGGCGTGGATGTCGCACGGCTCGACTGGCCGGTCCAGCGGCACTTCACCCAATCGGTTCGTCGAGCCGACGATCCGTCCGCCTTTCACGCCACCGCCGCCCATGAGGCAAAACATCGAGTTGCCCCAGTGGTCGCGGCCCGGCGTGCCCATGCTCAAGGGCGGACCGCCGTTGCCGCCGTTATTCATGCGCGGCGTGCGGCTGAACTCTCCGCACAATACGACCAATGTCTTTTCCAATAGACCGCGCTGGCTCAAGTCGTCGAACAACGCCGCCACGGCGCGGTCGACCGTGGGCAGGTAGCTTTCCATGCCCGCCTGCAAGCCCCAATGGTGGTCCCAGCCGCCGAAGTGGACGGTGACGAACGTCGAGCCGGCCTCGACCAGCCGCCGAGCCAAAAGCGTACTCTGGCCCCAGGGGTGCCGGCCGTAGAGCTCGCGGAGCTTGGGGTCCTCGTCGTTCATGTCGAACGCCTTGCAGGCGGCCGAACCGGCGACCAGTTCATAAGCGTCTCGCTGAAAGCGGTCCATCGCGTCGATCGCTCCCGTCTTGTCGACGTCGCGGCGGAGCTTGTCGAAATGCGATAACAGGCCGCGACGGTCGCCCAGGCGGTCGATCGTCAGGCCGCCCGGCGGATTCATGTTTTGCACCTGGAACGCTTCGGCGTTCGGATCCCCTTCGGTCTCGAACGGATTGTGTTCGATGCCCAGGTAGTTGGCGCCGAAGTAGCCAGGCCTGAGGCCGATGCTGGCGGCGTAAGGCACCGCCACGTAAGGGGGCATGCCCGGCTTGCGCGGGCCGGTCATCTTCGTTGCGATCGACCCAACCGACGGGTAGCGGCCGGCCGCATCGGCCCCGCTGGCGCCGCCTCGGCTCGTGAGCATCCAGTGCCCGCCGGCGAAATGGTCGCCGGTGTCGTGGTGCAGCGAGCGGACGATCGAGAACTTGTCAGCCACCTTGGCTTGCAGGGGAAACAGCTCCGTGATTTCAAAGCCCGGCACATTGGTCGGGATCGGCTGCCAAAGGCCGCGGTACTCGGCGGCGGCCTCGGGCTTCATGTCGTACATGTCCATGTGTCCTGGCCCGCCGTCGAGCCAGATCAGGATCACCGAGGTGTCCTTGGTTGCGGTGCCGGAGGGAGCCGAGATGGCTTTCGCCCGCATCACGTCGGCCAGCCCCACCGAGGCCATACCGGCCACGCCAAGTTGCACGAAGTGCCGGCGGCTGAGGCCATCGCAGTATTTACGCGTGCTTCCCGCTTCGATTCGGAACATGAGGTTTCTCCTGCGATCGCGGTTGATTTTTCGGGGCAAGTAACCAGATTCAAACGAATCCGGGGTATTCTGGGGGGGCAGGATCTGAGCTCTTCCGAGTTCAGCTACGGCCGGTGGGGTCAACGCATCGACGAGCGTTGATATGA
>DATLQY010000167.1:0-2605 GCA_035534975.1 Pirellulales bacterium | reverse complement strand
GGTCGGGAAATCGCGGCGGCTTTCTTCCGTCAAGGCTTCGTCCATGAGAGCAAATACTACCATCATCGGCAATCAAACCCAAGCGATTTCCGGCAAATCTCACTATAAAACCATATAATCCGTACGGCGGGCACCGCCCCCCCTCTCAAACGGTTCGGTCGAACGAATGCGAGATATGGCCGGATCGGGAGTCCATCGACGTGTCAGGCTGGAAAGCCTAACCTATCGGGCGAGTAGTACGAACGGGTGATTGATCCAAGACCCAGCGTCCGGCTATGTTCCAGACAGTCGAATCCAGAACCGGGGGGGAGGGATGAGGGCCTATTTTATGTCGTGCCGAAGCTTGCTGACCGCGGTGCTGTCGCTTGGCCTCCTGAGTTTTGGCCTCCTGAGTTACTGTGTGCCGGCGTCGGCGCAGGCAGCGCAGACGGCCGCGGGGGACGATGCCGAGAATTCCACCTCCTCGCCAACCCCGGCTCCGCCTTCGGCCGATGAGCTGCGCTCACAGGTCCGGCTGGCCTTACGACAACCGTTGAAAACGCTGGCTGCGGCGCCGTACACGGAGGCCCGGGCCTTGGTCGACCTTTATGTCCAACTCCAATCCGACGAATCGCTTGCCTCGGGCGAGCGCGTGCGACTTCAAAACCTCGTTCGAACACGGCTAGCTCAGGGCCGCGGCGCCATCGTGCGCGGCCTGCGCCGGCGGCAGACCGAGGCCGAACGGACGGCCCGGCGACAGGGGCCCGCAAACGAGAACTCGGATCGCGGGCTGAAGCCCACGCTACGGGAAGGAGTTTCGGCCAAGGAGACGATGGCCGACGACGTCACCCTTTCAGTGCGCGAGACTCGAGTCGAAGTACAAGCGGCCGGCGGTAACCCACAAAACGAAGGCCAAGAGTTGGTCGAGTTGATTGAAAACACGATCGCGCCAGCGAGCTGGGAAACTCGCGGAGGGCCTGGGGTCATCAAGTATTGGGCGCCTGGGCACGCCCTGGTGGTTCGCCAAACGCGCGACGTCCACGAGCAGATCGGCGGCGTCGTGGGAGCGATGCGTCCGTAACGATCGCGCCCTGGGTTCGGGGCGTTCGAAGTTCAGGGTTCGGGGTGACCCGCTGCGCGGGTATTCCGGGGTTCCGAGTTCCGCCTTCATCCTTCATCCTTCATCCTTCATCCTTCCACCTTCATCCTTCCACCTTCATCCTTCATCCTTTCAAAACTTCCAAACCAACGGAGCCAAAGCCACGGTGATGACGCCGATCAAGATGTCCAATGGCACGCCGATTTTCAGGTAGTCGCTGAACCGGTAGCCGCCGGGACCGTAGACCATCAGGTTGGTCTGGTAGCCAATGGGCGTGGCGAAGCCGGCCGAAGCCGCCATCATGACGACGATCACGAACGGCATGTAACTCACATCGAGGTTCTTCGCCGTCGCAATCGCCATCGGAAACATCAAGGCCGCGGCCGCGTTGTTGGTGATCAGCTCGGTAACCACCAGCGTGACGAAGTAAACCACCGCCAACGTGGCCCAGGGGCTATCGAGGGTCAGTTGGATCAGGCCGCCGGCGATCATGTCGGCAGCCTTGGTTTTTTCCAGGGCGTCGCCGATGGCGAACGACGCGGCGATCGCCAGGAGCACCTCCCAATCGACGCTCCGCCGCGCCACCGTGACCGTGCAACAACGGGTGATCAACATCAACCCCGCGGCCAGCATCGACGCCTTGAACATTCCGATCTGTGTAAGGCTGACGGCCAGCACCATGCCCAGCAAAATCGCCACGGCGATGAACGCGCGGTCGTGCCGCGGCGGCTGCGAATCCTCCAGCCGGCTGACGAGGTAAAAGTCGCGGCTGTTGCGCTGTTGGTCGGCGAACGAGGGGTGGGCCTCCAAGAGCAGCGTGTCGCCGGGGCGCAGCACGATGTCGCCGATTTTCTTCTGGATGCGTTCACCGTCGCGGGCCACGGCGATCACGGCCGCGTTGTAGTTCGAGCGGAAACGCCCGTCGCGGATCGTCTTGCCCACCAAGGGGCAACTGCTTGAAACCACGGCCTCGATCAAACAACGGGTTGCGCGTGGGGCGGTGAGCTTGAAAACCTGGTCGGTGGCCGGAACCAGCCCGCGAATCTTCTGCAAGTCGACGACCGACTCGACCACGCCCACGAACACCAGCCGGTCGGCGCTCCGCAACCGTTCGTCGGGCGACACGGCCGGCAACACGAAGCCGTCGCGATCGACCTCGGCCAGAAACACGCCGGGCAGGTGCCGCAGGCCGGCCTGTTCGATCGTCTTACCGATCAGCGGACTCTCCGGCTCGACCAGCATTTCAATCGTGTACGACCGCGGGTCGTCGAGCTGGCTCATCGCCGGGCGCCGATCCGGCAGCAGCCATTGCGCCAGGAGCACGACGAAGCCGCAGCCGATCAGCGCCGAAGGGAGCCCGACCCAGGTGATGTCGAACATCCCCAGTCCCCCGGCCGGGAGTCGGGTCTTGTCTTCGAATCGCCTCCTCGCGTCATCCTCCGACAAACCTTCATTCACGGCCTCGGCGATCTGTCGCTTGGCCTCGGCCTTGACCTTCCCGTCGACCACCAGGTTCGTGCTTGTGCC
>DATLQY010000166.1:0-7235 GCA_035534975.1 Pirellulales bacterium | reverse complement strand
GGTTGCCGTGCTGGTCCCGGGCTTCGTGGAACAGTTGCACGGCTCGCATAGCGAGTGCCATCTTGCCCGCGAACGACCCGACGCGAATAATTCACCTTGATGTTGCCGCCTGAGGCGACAGTCCTGTCAAGCGCCGGTCACAGACGCATTCGCGAGTGAGTTCGCCACATTTCGTGCGGGAGGTGGACGATGGACGACCCGGGCGTCGAAGGCACAGGGCAACGTCAATTCCCCGAATCCCCGGCACGTCGCTCCTCGCAGCCGGGTTCGGTATGGGCGCCGGCGCGGGGGCTGGCCAAGCTGCTTTACAGCCACAATCCCTTCTACCTGCTCAGCGCCTGGCTGGTTTTCTCCGGCCTGAGGGCTTCGTTCGACACGGGCGGCCAGGCGATCGCCATTTGGGCGCTGATCGGCGGACTGGCGGGCTACGCGGTGCTATTGGCCATCACCGCCTGCGTGTTGATCCGCTTGGGACGCGTTTGGGAGGATATCCGCACGCTCGTCTTGCTGGTGCTATTGATGTTCGTGGCAATCTCCGTGTCGCTCGACGACGCCCTGGCCAACGAACTTTATCGTGGCGCCTGCTGGCTTGCCGTGGGGCTGGTCTTTGCGATCGCAGTAAGCGAAGGTTTGCTGCGCGGGCTGCGTGTGAGGCTGAGGCTCGGGTTTCGGCTGCCGTATTACCTGCTGCTGGCCCTCTTCTTTCTTTATCCGGTGGCCCTGGGATCGGTGCTGACCAGCCCTTCGAGCGCCGCGTTACAGTGGGGCCTGTTCGGGTTTTCGGTCGCGGCCGGCGTGGCCGCGTTGACGCTTTTGCCCGCAGTGCGGCGCGGGCCGCACTATGTTCGAGACAATGGTACACCATGGCCTTGGCCCTGGTTCCCCTGGACCTGGTTCGGCCTGATGGGGCTGGCAGTATGCATGCGCTCGTATTACCTTTGCATGTCGTTGCACTTCGTCGGCGGCCGAGCGACCATCTTCGGCGGCTACTTCCTGGTCCCCTTCTTGCTGGCCGCCAACGTCGTCTTGCTTGAGCTCGCGATCGTGGCCAAGAATGTCGCCTGCCAGCGCTGGGCGCTGGCGGCGCCGTTGGTTCTGTCGGCGCTGGCCACGGTAGGCCCGGTGGACGAACCGGTTTATCTTCGGTTCCTATCACTATTCAGCGACACGCTGGGCGCGTCGCCCTTGTACCTGTCGCTGACGGGAGCGGCCGTATTCTACGGCTTCTGCTGGCTGCGGCGCGTGCCGACGGCGACAAGCGCGCTCTCGCTGGCGCTGGCCGGCATGGCCTGCCTCGACCCACGCGCGGTCGACCTGACCGACCCATTGACGTTTCATGGTTGGCCGCTGGTTGCGATCGCGATGGTGCAGTCGGTTCCGCTCGCCGCTCGGCGCGATTCGCGGCGCGCACTGTTCGTCGCCTGCCTGCTGGTGGCGGCCTGGCAGATTGAATGGGGCGGAACAGGGTTCGCCGGCTATGAGATCCTTTCCGGGGCGCACCTGCTGCTCGTCGCGGTACTGGCGGTCGGGGCGGCGTTCGACGACCCCTTTGCCAGGCTCTTGCGCTGGCTTGGTGCCGGACTGCTGTTGGCGGTAGGCATTGCCATGGTGGTTGGCGTCGCTCAGGCGCCATCCGGATGGCCCTGGTGGAGTACATACGCTTACTTGCCGATGCTCGCGGCGATCGCGTTGGCCTATGGCGTTTGGGCCGGCCCGCGCGCGGTTTGTTACGCCGTCGCGGTCATTCATGTCGCGAATTCTCTCGCGCCCTGGCTTTTTCGGGGTTATATGGGAGTGCGTCGGCACGTGGCGGGGCTTGACCAACTCACGCTCGGCGCGGCATTTTTCCTGGTGGCGCTGGCGATCAGCTTGCTGAAAGTCGGTGCCTTGGAACGTTGGCGGCGCTGGCGCAAGGCCGGATAGCTGCCAGCATGCGATCGTGGTGGCGAAGGTGGGTGGCGGGGCGGTATAATCAACCGCGTCAGTTGGACGACTCGATCCCCAAAGGGAGCTGCAACCGTGCGTCGATGCTGCCATCGTCTCTACGCACAACTCGCCGCGCCGCTGTTCGCGGCGGCCGTATTGCCGCTTCCGCCGCCCGTGGCGGGGTTATTCCTCGCGCCGATGGCATCGTTGGCTGCGCAACCGGACGATGAGATGGTCGACGACGACATCGTCGACGAGGATTGGGCCGGCGTGGACGTCGAATTACAACCGTCTCCCCAGGCCCAGGCGGAGGAAATCGAGCGCGAGCTACGGCTTCACGTGAGGGCCGAGCTGGAATTCGTCCGCATGGCCTGCGAACCTACCGGGGCGCAGATATCGGACTTGAATCACGCGGGCGAGCGGTTCGTCGCCAAAAAAGTCGCCGCCATCAGATCGGCACCCGATCACCACATTGAACCGCGCGATCGGTTCGCCGACCGCGCGAGCGGCTTCCAGCGCGACCTGGAGCGTGTGATCCGCGATGCGTTGGACACGGTACAACGCGCAAAGTACGACGACGCACTGAGCCGGACCGACGAGCTCGTCAGGCGGGCCCACATTCTGGATCGAGTCGCAACACTGGACAAGGCGTTTCTTCTTACGGCCGAGCAGCGCGACGCACTCGGACTCGTCCTCGACGCCCGGTGGCCGAGGCCAAAGAGGTCCGAGATCGACGCCAGGCACCGCGTCAATCCATCCACGGATATGAATGCGCGGTTCGTCCAACAATCCATACCCTTGCCCGACCTGCCGAATGCCTTTTTGAAGGCGATTTTGCGATCCGGCCAATACGAAGCGAGCCCGGAATCGCGAACATCGCAGAGGTCCGCCGAACCGATCGTAGTGTTTCCGGCATTCGACGACGAAGGCGACGATCAAGTCGACGACGCGATAGGAAAGGACGACCTTCGCGAAGAACTGGACGAACCGCTCGGACTTGAGCAGCTTTCGGATGTTGAGACGTTTTCACCCGACGAGGGGGCCGTGTTGCTTGAGGCGTTGCTGAGCCACACGCTCGACGACATTGACACGGCAGCCGAATTGGACGAGTCGCTCCGCCGCAAGCTCGCCCTGGCAGGCAAGATCGACATCCGGCAATACGTGCGTCGCCTGACGAGGCTCGAGCGACGGATGGTCGACGCCCAGCAAAACCAGGATCATGGATTTGCCGCGGCGCCGGACGAGTTGAAACTGCTGCAAGCGCCAACGTCGGCGATCACTGACGATTCGTCCGCATTTCGCAAACTGCTCGCGAGGACCCTCTCCGCGCGGCAGGCCCGGAAGGTGGCTGCGGTCGAGCGCCAACGCCGGGAGTTCGCCGCCGATGCCGCACGGCGATTCGCCATCGCGGTTCTTTCCGAACGCGTACGCTTGACGCCGGCGCAGTGGACAGGGCTGTTGAATCTGTTGGAGGAACATTGCGAACCGCGCGATTCCCCGTCGCTTGTCGCGGAAGAAATCAGGGTTCGCGTTCCACGCGAGCTTCTCGAGCGCGCGTTGGGCGAAGCCCAGTGGGAGCTGCTCCAGCCGATGTTCGGCCTGAGGCCGCAGGTCGCGCGATGAACACGCACACACGACCGACATGGCTCTGGTGCCTATCCGCGTTGGCGGTCTCCGCTCTCGTGGGGCGTTGTTCACTCGCCGCCGGCCAGGCGCCCGACGTCCGCCATGGCGGCGCCGTGCCGCGCGAGGTTCGCGAGATCTACGACCGGGGCTTACAGTACCTGGCCGCCAGCCAGGGCCCCAACGGCGATTGGCCGACGATGGGTCAATCGGGACCCGGTATTACCGGCTTGGCGCTGATGGCGTTTCTCGCCTCGGGCGAGGACCCGAACTTCGGCCTCTACAGCCGTAACGTACACGCCGCAGTCCGATCGATCATTGCCGGCCAGGACGCCGGCAGCGGTATGCTCGGAGGCGGCACCGGCCACGGAAGCATGTACCACCACGGTTTCGCGATGCTCGCATTGGCCGAAGCCTACGGCGCGGTTGACGACCGCGCCCTCTGGGCCGACACAGACGCAACGAAACGCCGCTCGCTCGGAGAAGCCCTGGAGCTGGCCGTGCGGACGGCCGTGACTTCGCAAAAGCGCAACCCGCTGGGCGCCTGGCGTTACTCGCCCAATGCCCAAGACGCCGACACCTCGGTGAGCGGGGCCATTTTCATGGGGCTGTTGGCGGCGCGAAACGCCGGCATCGAAGTGCCGGATGAGTCGATCGAACGGGCCCTGGCGTACTACCAACGGATGACATCGGCGGGCGGTGAGGTTGGTTATGCGAGTGCGGGCGACGCGGGCCAGTCGATGGCGCGATCGTCGATCGCCACGCTCGTGTTCGCGATTGCACACCGAAAAGAACTGCCGCAGTACAAAGCAGCCTTGGGCCAAATCAAAGGACCGCCATCGGGGAATCCATCGAATCTGTTGGAGGAATACACGGCTTATTACCAGGCTCAAGCCCTGTTTCAGGGCGATCTGGAGGCATGGGAACTATGGAACAGGCAGCAAGTGCGGCGCCTCAAGGGGGCGCAGCAACCCGATGGCAGCTTCCAGTCTGGGTTAGGCCCCGCGTTCGGCACATCGATGTCGCTCTTGGTGTTGGCGTTGAACTATCGTTACCTGCCAATCTACGAGCGCTGAAGAAGGATGCGTCCGGGAGCTCGCAGACTCGCCGCGACCAGTCCGTTCACTTCGGGCCAGCCATCATATCGTTGAACTGGATTACGAACGCACCCTCGTTGGGGCCGGCGTTGTTCCGAAGCGGCTTTGCCCGCTCCACCAGGACTTCCTCCGCGTCAGTCCCGAGGACCTTCATCGTCTCGTCGATGAATTCGGCGAGCGGCATGGCCCGCGGCTCGTTGTTGCTTCCGAGCAGGTCCGTCTGCACCCAGGGCGGCGCGATCTCAAGCACCTTCACCAGGGTCCCCCGGAGCTTGTAGCGCAGCGACAGCGTGTACGAGTGCAGCGCGGCCTTCGTCGCCGAATAGACCGCCGTCATCGCGAGCGGCACGAACCCCAGGACCGACGAGTTGTTGATCACCGCCGCGCCGTCCTGACGCTTCAGGTGCTCGATCAGCGCACCGGTCAGCCGGATCGGCCCCATGACGTTCGTCGTGAGCGTGGTGACCAGCAGCTTCTCGTCAATCGCGGCGGAGGCGTCGTCGACGTGCATGACCCCGGCGTTGTTGATCAGCACGTTGAGCTTCGGGTATTCCGCGATGAGCCTGCCGGCGACGGCGGCGATGCTGGCGGGGTCCTCGATGTCCAGCTCGACCCACTGCATGCCGGGGTTGGCGCTGGCGACTTCGGCGAGGCGCCCCTTTCGTCGGCCGGCGATGATCACCTGGTTGCCGCGTTTGTGGAGGGCTTCGGCCAGGCCGCGGCCGATGCCGGAACCGCCGCCGGTGATGAAGATCGTGTTGCCTGTGAGTTTCATTTGTTTGCTCCTTTCCTGAGGAAGGTTTTGATGAATTCTTCCATACGTGGTCGCGCGTTTTCCAGTCCCAGGCATCGTTGACGCCACGAGCGCCGTCCTGGACTTCGACCGTGAACTTGTCCCCGCATTTCAGCTACGGTCACCCCCTACTTCCAACAAAACTTTACCACCTTTCAGCGTGTGGGCGACCGCCGACTTGATCTCATCCAGAGGATAGACCGCCGTAACCGGCACAGTGACCTCATGGTTCGCAGGCCGCGGCCAACAAGGATGTCGCCGAAATTGATGGGCGAGAACTCGATGCCCACGAGTGCTTTGCCGATACCCGGCTTCTCCGGCTCAGGAAGCTCGCGATATTCAAGGCTGCGAACGGGGTCACCATAGCTTGTGAGTACAACCGACTTCATGATCTGATTCCTCCTCGTTGCTGGTCAGTCAAGACATGGGCCTTGTTCCTCGCCTGCGTCGTCTGGCTCATAACGAACTCCTCGTGGTTTATTGCGACAACGACTTTGGGTAGCCAGGTCGATACGCATCGCTCAGGCCTGTCGGTCCAACCATTCCGTGATATTCTTGACCGTATCGCCATAGAAAGTCGTGTATAGCTCTTGGGCGACGTAACCGATATGCGGCGTGGACAGGACGATGTCCAACGACCGGAACGGGTGATCCGTCGGCAAGGGTTCGATGTCGAACACGTCGAGCGCCGCGCCGGCAATGCGGCGTTCACGCAGAACCTCGATGAGCGCCGGCTCGTTCACGATCGGTCCACGCGAGGTATTGATGAGCCTGGCCGACGGCTTCATCGCCTGCAACTCGGCCGCTCCAACCAGGCCCTTCGTTCTTTCGCTGAGGACGAGGTGGATCGTCAGGATGTCAGCCTTGCGGAAGAGCTTCTCCTTGGAAACCAGCCTCGCGCCGCATGTTTGTGCCTTGTCTGCCGTGAGATTCTGGCTCCAGGCGATCACTTCCATGCCGAACGCAAGGCCGATCCGCGCTACCTCCGAACCAATGTTGCCGAGGCCGAGAACGCCAAGCGTCTTACCGTGGAGGCCGTCGCCCATCGTAAGCTGCCAGCCGCCGGCGCGCACATGCGCGTTCTCCAATGCGACCTGACGTGCGCTAGCAAGAATGAGGGCCCAGGTCATCTCGATCGTGGGGCGTGCATTGTATCCCGTATGAGCCACAACGATGCCTCGCTCGGTCGCGGCATCGATTTCGATCGCCGCGTTTCGAGGACCGGTCGATGCGATCAGCTTCAGTCGCGGCAACCGCTCGATGAGCGACCGCGGCAGGGGTGTCCGCTCGCGCATGACGCAGACCACGTCGAACGGCAAGAGTCGCTCGACAACTTGGTCGAAATCGGACAAATGGTCATTGAAAACGGTGATCGCGGCGCGCCCGGCGAGCGGCGACCAGTCGGCCATCTCCAGCGATACGTTTTGATAATCGTCTAGGATCGCAACGCGGATCATTTCCGTCACGCTCCTTGCAGCAGGGGCCAGCCTGATTCGCCCACTTCCATTCGTACAAGCTTGGCGTCCTGGACGCCAGTTTCGTGTGGAATCAGAAAGCCGCCGTCGGTCGTTACATAGAGCGCGTTCTCGTCGCCGGGCGCTCTTCCGAAGGCGCAGGCCGTGCTCCCGACCATGCCCTGTTCGGGACCGGCCAAGGTGGCGCGAGCGCCCGATGGTTCGAGGCGAACGAGACTGTGTTCGGGGTGCGTGGTAATGTAGACCGAACCCGACATCCCGAATGCGAAATCGTCTGGCACCAGACGCGCCGCCGCGACTTCGATAGCGCCGGCGGAGCCA
>DATLQY010000165.1:0-8727 GCA_035534975.1 Pirellulales bacterium | reverse complement strand
GCGAAGGCGCCATGAGCTCAAGACTCCCTTGGTCGTAGGTCATGCGCGGCGCGCACCGGTCGCGGAGATCCGCCACGAGCGACTCGTACGTCTTCCAACTGATGCCCCGCAACAAGAAGCGTTGGTCCGGGGCACTTCGTTCCGTCGCGCGCTCAACGGTCGCCATCGAAAACCTCCTCGCCCAGGTGCCCTGCTACCGATTGTACCAGGACTACTGGGCCGCGCCGATGCAATACAGGCTGCGGTTCGAACGAAGCAGCAACTGACCGCGGCTCACGGCGGGGCTGGCGTTGAAGAACGTGGTGTCGGAGGCAAGCTGGTTGTGCGCCAGTAGCTCGAATTTCGGGCCCGTTGCGAGTACGAACGTGCCGTGGGTCCGGCTGACGGCGTAAAGCCTGCCGTCGGCCAACAACACCGAGGCGTACAAATCACTCGCGCCGGGCACGCGCTCCTTGTAAACGACGTCGCCCGTATCGGCCTTCACGCAGCAGGCGATGCCCCGGTCGCTGACCCAGTGCAAGTACCCGTCGTGGACCACTGGTGAGGGAACGTACGCTCCCAGCTTGGCCTTCCAGACGACGTGCGTTGCGGTCACGTCGGCGTGCCCGCCCACCCGCACCGCCGCCGCCGCATTGCCGGTCATTCCGGTCACCGCATAGACCACGTCGCCGCCGGCCACCAGACTGGTACACTGTGCGCCTGTTGCTTCGGTCAGTGCGCTGGCGTACCAAAGCAGTTTGCCCGTGTCGGGGTTCAGTCCCCAAATTTCACCCGGAACGGCCGTGACCAGTTCTTTCTTCCCACCTGACGAATCGACCAAGATGGGCGTGCTCCACGTACTGGAACCCGAGCCGGCCACCGCCGTCCAGACCTCTTTGCCGGTATTTCGGTCGAGGGCCACCAGGGCATCGCTCTCGGCGGTGGCGTTGACGATTACCAATTCGCCATACACGACCGGGCTGGCGCCCGACCCCATTCCCATTTTCGCCAGGCCGTCGCCGACGTCGGCGTGCCAAAGCTGCTTTCCCTCCAAATCGAACGCCAACACGCCACTCTTGCCAAAGAAGACATAAACTCGTTCACCATCCGTGGCGGGCGTGCTGGAGGCATAGCCGTGGCCCTTGAGCATTCCAAATGGCCGGTCTTCAGGCAGTTTCGCCTTGACCGATTTTTCCCAGAGGATTTTGCCCGTCGCGCGGTCGATGCAAACCAGGTGCCGCAGCAGGTCGTCCTGCTTGCCAGCCGTGCCGCCCTCGACGCCAAAACCCGAATAGCAGGTGACGAACACGCGGTCGCCCGTGGTGATCGGGCTTGAAGCGCCGGGACCGGGCAGATCGGTTTTCCAGACGACGTTTTGGCCATCCGACCATGTGAGGGGCAATCCCCGCTCGTCGCTGGTGGCCGAGCCATTGGGTCCGCGGAAACGAGGCCAGTCGGCGCCAATGGCCGACAAAAACGACGCAACGACGACTACCAGACCCAATCGCCTAGTGAGCGAGCGAAATGACATCGACTGGTCCTTGTATTTGTACTTGTAACAACCGTTCCGCACGTAGAACGGAATTCATTCCGTTAGAAGGCGGGCAACGGAATGAATTCCGTTCTACGCTCTGCCGCCAGCCACGCCCGAGGCAACGGAATCCCGGCGCGCCGGGAGAGGGCGTTCCCTACAGAAACACTCAAGAAAACGACGTGCCCCAAGCCGCCGAGGCGGCCCGGGGCACATCGGCTGTGGTTCCATTCTGAACACATTCGGCGTTTCGCCGAAAGACGACACTACATCGGCGGACGTTCGCGCGCGCCGCCTGGACGCCCACCTGCACCGCCACGTCCGCCCGGCCGCCCACCTCCCGCTCCGCCGCGTCCACCAGGGCCGCCCGGACCGAATTGCGGACGCAACTGCGAGACGTCGAAGGGCTTTCCCTTGAGCTCGTCGAACTTGGTCTTTTGCTCGTCGGTGAGCACGGCCATGAGCTTCGTATCGCGATCTTCATTCAGTTTCTGCATCTGCTCTTGCATTTTTTGCATGCGTTCCCGGAATTCGGCCTGTTCGGCTTCCGTGGGAGGTGTACCCCCCGCACCGGCTCCGCCGCCAGCGCCACCCGCTCCGCCTGCTCCACCCGCACCGCCACGGCCACCGGGGCCACCGCGTGGGAACAGCTTCTGTATTTCTTCCTGGCTGGCCGCAAACACCGACTTGAGCTGTTCTTGCTGGTCATCCGATAGCGCGAGTGCTTCAACGACGTCTTTGTTGTTTAGCGCCCTGGTTCCGGCCAGTTGGCGTTGGATCTGCTTGATACGGTCCAAATTGGCCTTGTCGACGGCCTTTTCGAGCTTGGGCTGGTATTTCTCGTTGAGCTTCTTGGTCTGCGCGGCCATCTTTTCGCGGAATTCGGTCATCTTCTTGTTACGCTCTTCCTCCGAGAGATCCTGCAAGGCCTGGAAGTCGAAGTTTCCCCGTCCCTCTTCGAGGTCCTCCTGATACGATTCGTCGATCTTCTTGATTTTGTCGATCTGATCCTGGGTCAACTCCAGGTCCTTTTGGACCGCGGCGTTGGTCAACAGCCGCAACGTGCCTCCGACGCCTTCCTGCCCACCCATGCCCATGAATCCGCCACCGCCTGGGCCCCCGAAACCTCCGCCAAATCCGCCACGTCCTCCTCGTCCGCGCTGCCGTCCTTCCGGACCTTGGCCCTCCTGGGCCAGGCAGAGGCTTGCCGTCAAGCAAAGCCCGGCCAGGGCCAACAAGGGGTAACGCATTTTCGAAAACCATTTCATTGCACTGGCTCCTTAAGCAAAAAGCGGGTTAAAAAACGTGCCTTCGACGTTGTTCCCCTTGAAAAACCCATACAAATTCGGCCTTTTCCCTCACTAAATCTACCCCTTCTCGTGGGGTGTAGCCATAGTGGCGCCGAAAACGACCAATGTTACACCCAGCCAACCCCAAATCTTTAGCGCTGCGATTCGGGCCACTCGAATACCTCCAGCAGGTTGGAAAAATCGTCCGTCCAGAGCGATACACCATGATCAGGCGCCAGCGGTTGCCATCGAGGGTCGTGCGTCAACGGCCCCAAGTCCTTACGGTCCTGGGCGATCACGATCCAATGGGAAGCCATCTTGCCCAGCATACCCGATTGCGGCCTTGTGGGCATCGAGACGTCGTCCTGGTCCAGTCCAACCATTCCCGCCGACTCGGCCAGATTGCCGAGCACCGGGGCAAGCCTGAGGTAGCTGTTCGAGATGTGAAAGGCGATCACACCTCCCGGCGCCAATTTGCGGCGGTAGAGCGCGAGTGCTTCCCGTGTCAACAGGTGCGCCGGCACGGCGTCGCCGCTGAAGGCGTCGACCACGATCAGTGCAAACTCCGCGTCCGGTTCATGGGCCAGCTCGAGCCGCGCGTCGCCGAGCACGACACGCACCTTGGCAGTGCAGTCGCGCAGAAACGTGAAATAACGATCATCGCGGGCGACCCGCTCGACGACGGGGTCGATCTCGAAGAACGTCAGCTCTTGTCCCGTTTGGCCGTAGGCCGCCAGCGAACCGACCCCCAAGCCGACGATCGCCAATTTACGGCCGGTCAACCGTTCGTCCAAGGCATCGAACACCTGCCCCATCGGCCCGGTTCGATGAAAATAGACCAATGCCTGGTCGCGCACCTTCGGGTCTCCGTCGCGGAGTTGGGCGCCGTGCAGGGTTTGACCGTGAATGAGGAAGTTGAACGGCGGGTAAGCGCTCTGTGTGACCTTGAGCAGGCCGTAAAAGCTCCGTTCCCGGTACTGGACGTGACCGGTGAGATCGTAGAACGTCGTCGTGGCGCAAATGACCGCCCCGATGCACAGCCCGAAGCAAATCGGCCGTTCCACGCAGGCTACGCAAAGCGCCAGGGCCGTCACGATGCGAAGCCTGCGGTCAATGTCAGGCGGCCAGTAAAAATAAATCGCCCCAGCAACGAGGCCGACGACGAGCGGCACCAGCAGTTCCCATCGCCGGAAGCGGGGCAATTCCGCGCGATCGTCGTCGAGCAGCTTCGCCCACCAGACACGGCCCCCTCGCAGCGGCGGAGACAACGCGCAGGCGCAAACCATGGCAAGCGGGTACTCGATCAGACGAGTGAAAACCAACGGCGCCACCAGCGCGTTGAACAGCCCGCCGATCACGCCCCCCAGCGACATCCAAAGATAGAACTCAGTAAGCTTCTCAGGCGCCGGGCGCAGGCGCGCCAGTTCGCCAGCTTGGCGATCATCGGCTGGACGCAGAACAACATCGCGGCGCCGACGAACAGCGTAACGCCGAACAAAACCGGCTTCGCGACGGAGCTCCGTTGCGGTCGGCGCGACGTTAGTGCGGCGTTTTCGGCCATTCGAAGACTTCCAGCATGTTCGAAAAATCGTCGGTCCAGAGCGACACTCTATCGTCGGGCGCGAGCGGCCGCCAGCGCCCGTCACTACGCAGTTGGCCGAAGTCTTTTCGGTCCGCCGCGATCACGATCCAGTTCGACGCGGTTCGGCCCACGTTTTTTCCGCCGGATTCGCGCGAAAGGTGGGCTTCGTCCTGCTCCAGACCGACCAGCCCCGTCGCGTCGGCCAGATTGCGCAGCACAGGACCAAGCCGGAGGTAACTGTTGGATATGTGAAAGGCGATCACGCCTCCCGGCGCGAGTTTGTCTCGGTACAACGCGAGTGCTTCACGCGTCAACAGGTGCGTGGGCACCGCGTCACCGCTGAAGGCGTCGATTACGATCAGCGCGAAACGGTTGTCGGGCTCGCGGGCCAGCGCGAGCCTCGCGTCGCCAAACACGACGTTCACATTGGCCGCGCAATCCCGCAGAAACGTAAAGTAGCGATCATCGCGGGCGATCCGCTCGACGGCCGGATCGATCTCGTAAAATGTCAGCTCTTGCCCCGTTTGGCCGTAGGCCGCCAGGGAGCCGACTCCCAGGCCGACGATGGCCAACTTTCGGCCGGCCAACCGCTCCTTCAACGCATCGAACAACTGTCCCAGCGGCCCAGCACGATGGTAATAAAACAATGGTTGGTCGCGCACCTTCGGATCTTCGTCGCGGAGCTGGGCGCCGTGCAGGACCTGGCCGTGAATGAGGAAGTTGAATGGTGGCTCAATGTTCTGCGTGACCTTGAGCTCGCCGAAAAAGCTCCGTTCAGCGTGCTGTACGTGACGGGTGAGATCGTCGAACGAGGTCATTGCGCAGATGACCGCGCCGATGCACAGCCCGAAACAAACCGGCCGTTCGACCCAGGCCATGCAAAGCGCCAGTACCGTCACGGTGCGAAGCCTGCGGTCAACGTCGCTCGGCCAGTTGAAAAAGACCACCGCGGCAGAGAGGCCGACGACGAGCGGCACCAGCAGGTCCCATCGTCGGACGCGGGTCGATTCCGCGCGATCGTCGTCGAGCAGCTTCGCCCACCAGACACGGCCCCCTCGCAGCGGCGGAGACAACGCGCAAGCGCACACCAAGGCAAGCGGGTACTCGATCAGCCGAGTGAATACCAACGGCGCCACCAGCGCGTTGAACAGCCCACCGAGCACGCCCCCCAGCGACATCCAGAGATAGAACTCGGTTAGCTTATCAGGCGCCGGGCGCAGGCGCGCCAGTTCGCCGTGGCAGACCATCGCGGCGACGAAGAAGGTCGCCAGGTGTGCCGGCGCCAGCGACTCGAGCGTGCGCGAGGTCTCTGAATCGGTCAGGTACGTCTGCCACACCACCACCGCGGGCAGGAGCCAGATCATCCATTTGTGGACCCAGCCGGGCAACCGCGAAAAGACCAGGATGAAACTCAAGAGGTACAGCGCCAACGGCACGACCCACAACATCGGGACCGGCGCCACGTCGGTCGTGAGAAACGTCGTCACTCCAAGCATCAGGCTCGACGGCGCGAACGCCAGCGCCACCCAGCGCAGCCGAGTCCAATGGCTGACTCCCGGCGATTTCCCTATCGCCACTCCTTCGGCGCGCGCCGCCGGAGGCGGTTCGGACAAAAGGGGTGCGCGCCGCCGCCACATCGCCAAGGCGCAGGCCGCCGTCAGCACGGCCAACAGCGCGAACCCCGCCGACCACAGCTTGCTTTGCTGGGCCAGCGTCAGGCGCGGCTCGATCACCAGGGGGTAGCTCACGAGGCCCAGCATGCTCCCGGCGTTGCTGGCCGCGTACAGGAAATAGGGGTCATGCGCGGCGCGGTGGCCGCTGGCCGCGAACCACGTTTGCAGTAGCGGCGCACTGGTCGAGACGACGAAGAAGGGCAAGCCCGCCGTCACGGCCAACAGCGCCAACAGGGGCAAAATCGGTTCAACGTCGCCGGTGGGCGCGTAATCGCTTGCAATGGCGATCGGCAGCACCAGCCACGGTAAGACCAGGAGTCCCAGGTGTAAGATGGCCTGGCGGCGGACGCCCATCCACTGGGTCGTCGCGTGAGCATAGACATAGCCCGCCAAGAGCGCCGCCTGGAAGAACACCATGCAGGTGTTCCAAACCGCGGGCGCGCCGCCAAACTTCGGCAATACCAGCTTGGCGATCATCGGCTGGACACAGAACAACAGCGCGGCGCCGACGAACAGTGTGACGCCGAACAAAACCGGCTTCGCGACGGAGCTCCGTTGCCGCCGGCGCGACGTCAGTGCGGAATTCTCGGCCATGCGAAGACTTCCAACAGGTTCGAAAAATCGTCGGTCCAGAGCGACACTCTATCGTCGGGCGCGAGAGGCCGCCAGCGACCGTCGCTGCGCAGCCGGCCGAAGTCTTTTCGGTCCTCCGCGATCACGACCCAGTGCGACGCGGTTTTGCAAACCGCTTTCGCACTCGATTCAGGCGAAAGCAAGGCGTCGTTCTGCTCCAGACCGACCAGCCCCATCGAGTCGGCCAGATTGCCCAGCACCGGGCCGAGCCGAAGGTAGCCGTTGGAAATGTGAAAGGCGATCACGCCCCCCCGCGCCAGTTTGCCGCGGTACAACGCGAGTGCTTCTCGCGTCAACAGATGTACGGGCACCGCGTCGCCGCTGAAGGCGTCGATCACGATCAGCGCGAAGCGATCGTCCGGCTCGCGTGCCAGCGCGAGCCTTGCGTCGCCGAGCACGACGTTCACTTTGGCCGAAGAGTCCCGCAGAAACGTAAAGTAGCGATCATCGCGGGCGATCCGCTCGACGGCCGGATCGATCTCGTAAAAGGTCAGCTCTTGCCCTTGTTGGCCGTAGGCCGCCAGCGAGCCGATCCCCAAGCCGACCATCGCCAGCCTGCGTCCGGCCAACCGTTCGTCCAACGCGGCGAATACCTGGCCGATTGGCCCGGTGCGATGGTAATAGATCAGCGGCTGGTCGCGCACGGTCGCGTCGTCGTCGCGGAATTGGGCGCCGTGGCGGATATGACCGTGGCTGAGGTAGTTGACCGGCGGTTCGATGTCCCGCGTGACCTTGAGCGCGCCGTAGAAACTCCGCTCACGGTACTCGACGTGGCTGATTTCGTCGTAAAACCACGTCATGACGAAGGCCACAGCCCCGATCGACAGCCCGAAGCAAATGGGCCGAGCGATCCAGGGCAGGCAAAGTGACACCGTCAGCGCGGCGCGTAACTTACGGTCGCCGTCGGACGGCCAGTAAAAATACACTAGACCGGCGATAAGACCCACCAGAATTGCTACGACGAAGTCGCCCACGTGGAGCCAGCGCCCTGGTGAGCGTTCGCCGGGCATGAACTTCGCGAACCAAAGACCACCGCCCCCTGGCGGCGGAGACAACGCGCAGGCGCAGACCATGGCCAGCGGGTACTCGATGAGACGAGTAAAAACCATCGGCGCCACCAGCGCGTTGAACAGCCCGCCCAACACGCCCCCCAGCGACATCCAGAGATAGAACTCAGTAAGCTTCTCCGGCGCGGGGCGCGATCGGGCCAGTTCGCCATGGCAAACCATCGCGGCGACGAAAAAGGTCGCCAGGTGCGCCGGGGCAAGCGACTCGAGCGTGCGCAAGCTCCCCGAGTCGGCAAGGTACGTTTGCCACACGACCGCCGCCGGTAGGGCCCAGATCATCAGTCGGTGAACCATGCCGGGCAAGCGCGCAAAGACGAGAATGAAGCTCAAGAGGTACAGCGCCAGCGGCACGACCCATAGCATGGGGACCGGGGCCACGTCGGTCGTAAGGAACGTCGTCACCCCGAGCATCAGGCTTGAAGGCGTAAACGCCAGCGCCACCCACCGCAGCCGCGTCCAGGGACCGACCACCGGAGCTTGCCAAGTCGCTCGCCGTTTTCCGCGCCGCACCGGCGTCGGTGGCGGTTCTGCCGCGAGCGGTTCTTGTGATCGCCAGAGCGCCGCGGCGCATGCCGCCGTCAACACGACCAACAGCGCGTATCCCGCCGCCCACAGCACGCCCTGCTCGGCCAGCGACAGCCGCGGCTCGATCAGGAGCGGATAGCTCAACAAGCCCAGCAGGCTCCCGGCGTTGCTGGCCGCATAAAGAAAATAGGGGTCGCGCGCCGAGTGATGACCGCTTCCGGCGAACCACTTCTGGACCAACGGCGCGCCGGTCGAAACGACGAAGAAGGGCAAGCCGGCCGTCACGACCAACAGCGCCAAAAGGGGCAAGATCGGTTCCGCGTCGTTCGGGGGCGTGTAGTCGCCGGCCACGACGATCGGCAGCACCAGCCACGGCAGTGCCAGGAGCCCAAGGTGTAATACGGCCTGGCGGCGGATCCCCAGCCATTGGGTTGTCGTATGGGCGTAG
>DATLQY010000164.1:0-4531 GCA_035534975.1 Pirellulales bacterium | reverse complement strand
GAGGTTGCGGTTGGTGGCCGAAAGGATTCGCACGTTGACCTTGATCGGCTCGTTCGAGCCGACGCGCGTGATCTCGGCGCTCTCGAGCACCCGCAGCAGCTTGATCTGCGTGGCCAGGGGCATGTCGCCCACTTCGTCGAGGAACAAGGTGCCTCCGTGGGCGTACTCGAACTTGCCGATCCGGTCGTTGGAGGCGTCGGTGAAGGCCCCTCGGACGTGCCCGAACAGCTCGCTTTCGAGGATGTTCTCGCTCAACGCGGCGCAGTTGAGGGCCACGAAGGGCTTGTTCTTGCGGGGGCTGTTCTGATGGATCGCCTGCGCCACCAGCTCCTTGCCGGTGCCTGTCTCCCCCTGGATCAACACGCTGGCGTTGGTCGGGGCGATCCGTTTCAAGAGGCCGATCACCTTGTTCATTTCGAGGCTGGAACCGACGACCCCCTCGAAGCCGAACTTTTCGTCCAGCCGGCGGTTCAGCTCGGCGTTTGCCCTTCGCAGACGCGTGGCGGCGACGGCCTTGTCGGCGACGGCCCGAAGCTGGTTGATGTCGAGCGGCTTCTCAAGGTAGTTGAAGGCCCCCTTTTGCATGGCCATGACCGCCGAGGGGACGTTGCCGTGGCCGGTGACCAGGATCACTTCGGCGTCGGGCAGGTCGTCCTTGGCCTGGGCCAGGATTTGCAGTCCGTCCACGTCGTTCATCACCAGGTCGGTGATGATCAGGTCGAAGGTCTCTTGTTCGATGATCCGCGCCCCCTCGGCCCCGGACGTGGCCACGGTGCAGTCGAACCCGACGCGCCCCAGGCTCTCGGCCACGGCCTGAGCGTGCGGTTCGTCATTATCGACGATCAACACACGGATCGCGGCGGACGAACTCTCGGCGGGGGGACTGGCTTGGGCGCTGACCATGCGCATGATGATACAAAACGCCGGGCCAGGTCGCCACTGGCCGAGCTCAAGCCTATCCCGGCAACCTCTTCGGCACCGGCAACTCGACGGTGAATTGCGTACCGTGGCCGACCTCGCTTTTTACGGAGATCCGGCCGAAGTGCGCCTCGACGATCTTGCGGGTCGTCGGCAATCCCAGCCCAGATCCACCAGGCTTGGTCGAATAAAAAGCGTCGAAAATGTGCCCTTGGGTCTTCTCGTCCATACCGCAGCCGGTGTCGATCAGCCGCAAGGTGACGCCCAGCGCGCCGGCCTCGGTGCTGATCACCAGTTCCCCGCCGCCGGGCATCGCTTGCTGCGCGTTGAGCAGCAGGTTCAAAAGCGCCCCGCGAAACTGCTCGCGGTCGAGCATCACGCTGGGCAGGTCGGAACGCAGGTAGGGCTTGACCTCGATCGCCGACTCGGCCGCCTTCGGACGGAAGAAATCGAGGATCTGCCGGATCTGTTCGTTCAGGTCCGTCGGCTCGAGCCGCAGTTGCCGCACCTTGGCGAAGTTGAGGAAGTCGTCCAGCACGTTTTGCAGCCGCTGGCACTCGCGCTCGACCACCTCGATTTTCGCCAGTGCCCGGCGGTGACGGGGCGTCTCCTCGGCTTGCAGGTCCTCGGCCAGCAGCTCCATGTTGAGCTTGATCGTCGAGAGCGGGTTCTTGATTTCATGGGCCAGACCGCCCGCCAGCCGCGCGATTTCAGTGTACTGGTCGACCAGCTTCTGGTGGACCTCGGCGGTCGTCGGTTTGGGATCTGAAGGCATCGTCCGCCGTCGGAACTCCTACGAGCTCCACTACCCTGTGCCGTTCCCACCCGTCATCTGCACAGACAGTTCATGTCTTCTGCTCCGCCAGTTCACGTATCGCGGCTTTGCGGCTGAGCTTGACGCGGTCCTGGTCGTCGATGGCGATCACCTTGACCTGCATCTCGTCGCCCACCTTGCAGACGTCGCCCACGCTGTTCACATAGCCGTCGGCCAGCTCGCTGATGTGGCACAGACCGTCCTTGCCCGGCAGGATTTCGATGAAGGCGCCGAAGTCCTTGACGCTGGTCACGCGCCCGTCGTAAATCTTGCCCACCTTGACGCTCTCGGTGAGGGCCTCGATGCGGCGCATCGCCGCCTGGGCCGCCGCGGCGTCGTGGCTGGCCACGGTCACCGTACCGTCGTCCTCGACTTCGATGGTCGCCCCCGTCGCTTCCTGGATGCCGCGGATCGTCTTGCCGCCCGGCCCGATCAGCAAGCCGATCTTTTCCGGGTGAATCTTGGTCCGCAAGAGCCGCGGCGCCCAGGGCGAAATCTCGGCGTTGGGACGCGGGATGCAACTCAGCATCGTCCGCAGGATCTGGATGCGGGCTTCGCGCGACTGGGCCAGCGTGGCCTTGATGATTTCGCGGCTGATTCCGTCGATCTTCAAATCGAGCTGGACGCCGGTCACGCCGTTTTGCGTTCCGGCGATCTTGAAATCCATGTCGCCGTAGTGGTCCTCGTCGCCGATGATGTCGGTCAGCAGAATCCACTGGCTGTCCGATTCCTTGACCAGGCCCACCGAGATGCCGGCCACCGGGTTGCTGATCGGCACGCCGGCCGCCATCAGGCCCAACGTCGCCCCGCAGACGCTGGCCATCGAGCTGGAACCGTTCGATTCGAGGATGTCGGAGATCACTCGGATCGTATAGGGGAATTCCTCCGGGTCGGGCAGCACCGGCTTGACGCTCCTTTCGGCCAGCGCGCCGTGGCCGATCTCGCGGCGGCCTGGTCCGCGAATCGGGCGGACCTCGCCCACCGAGTAGGACGGGAAGTAGTAATCGAGCATGAATTTCTTCGAGTACTCGTCGATCAGGCCGTCCACGCGCTGTTCGTCGCGGTTCGTGCCCAGCGTCACCGTGACCAGGGCCTGCGTTTCGCCGCGCTGGAACACGGCCGAACCGTGTACCCGCGGCAGCACATCGACATGGCACTCGATCGACCGCAGGGTCTTGCCGTCGCGGCCATCGGGGCGTGTGCCCGCCAGAATCAGCTCGCGCACCACGCGCAACTCCAGATCGTGCCAGGCGCGGCCGAAAACGTGGGCGTCCAGCGCCCCTTCGGCCGCCGGGTCGGGAATGAGCTCCGCCAGGGCCTGGGCCTTGATCGCCGCCACGGCCTCGGCGCGGTTTTGCTTGCCGACGGTTTGTTTGGCCGTCTTGAACTGTCCATAATACTTGGCCTTCAGGAGTTCGAGCGTGCCGTCAGGAGCGGGCACCTCGTACTGCTTCTTTTCGACGCCGACCTTCGCGAACAGCTCGTTTTGCAGCTCGCAAATCTGCCGGATGATGCGGTGGCACTCTTCGATCGCCGCCAGCATTCGATCTTCGGGCAGCTCACGGGCGAAACCCTCGATCATCAGCACGGCGTCCTTGCTGCCCGACACGATCAGGTCGAGATCGCTTTCCTCGAGGTCGTCCTGCGTGGGGAAAGGGATGAACTCGCCGTCGATCTGGCCCAGCCGCACCGAGGCGATCGGGCCTTGGAACGGCAGCGGCGAAAGGCCCAAGGCGGCCGAGGCGCCGTTCATCGCCAGCACGTCCGAGTCGTTCTGCCGGTCACTGGCCATGACGTTGGCCTGGATCTGCACCTCATCGTGGAACCACTCGGGAAACAGCGGCCGGATGGGCCGGTCCATGAGCCTGCTGGTGAGCGTTTCCTTCATGGTCGGGCGGCCCTCGCGCTTGAGGAAGCCGCCGGGAAATTTGCCGGCCGCGGCGGTCCGCTCGCGATAGTCGCACGTCAGCGGGAAAAAGTCGATCCCAGGCCGTGGCGGGCCTGTGACCGCGGCGGCGAGCACCACGGTGTCGCCGTACTGCACCAGGCAGCTCCCGTGGGCCTGCTTGGCCAAGAACCCCGTTTCGATCGAAAAAAGACTGGCTCCGATTTGCTTCTCAACACGTACTTTCAAGGCTGGTTCCCTACCTTCTTTGCACGTCCCAGCCTTTCTTGCGCGTGAGAGATTACTTGCGGATGTCGAGACGCCGGATGATGTCCAGGTACCGCTGCGGGCTGACCTTTTTCAGATAGTCCAACAAGCGGCGACGCCGACTGACCATCATCAACAGGCCTCGCCGGCTGGCGAAATCTTTCTTGTGCGTCCGCAGGTGCTCGGTCAATTCTCCGATCCTGGTCGTCAGGATCGCGACTTGGATCTCGGGCGAACCGGTGTCATTATCACCGCGCCGATAATCGCCGATCAGTTCCTGTTTTCGCGTTTTGGTAATCGCCATCTGCGCTCTGCAATTCCCTCATGTGGGTCGAGCCCCTCGCGTGGCGCTCGACCGACTTCTTGCCAAGATTACTGGGACTTACCTACTGGCTATGGTTTACGACAACTTAAGGAACCGAATGTAGCATGGTCCCGCGATTTTGCAACCGCTCCTTCGACCTCTTTTCGAAAAAGCCAGTCAAAATGGGGGTTGTGCTTCACGTGGCTGACCATGGAACGCCGCAAGCGCAGCGAAGAAAACCAATTCTCCGCCATCTCCACGCCAGTGAGCAAGCCGCGTAGCGGCGCGGTCGTGACCGCGCCACCCTCCGCCCCGCGCGCGACGTCGCGAGGGTCTTTTTGTA
>DATLQY010000163.1:0-3633 GCA_035534975.1 Pirellulales bacterium | reverse complement strand
TACCATTTGCTTGGCTTAAGCCAGGCTGGAAGCCCCGAGAACGGGGCTGGAAGAAAGTCAAGTGGGGCGGTTTGCGAACCCGGCGTAAACGCCGGGCCGAATACCTGTCAAGGCCGAATCTTCAACACCCCTACGCGTGTGGCTCCCACCCTTGGGATGCAATGGGAGTTGGCCTTGATGCAAACGCGCGTTTGAGGGAGAACTACGCCCTCCGTTTGGTTGCGGTCGAGCGAAGCCAGGCCGCTTTGGAGGTTGGCACATCAGGAAGGGACGCCGATGGCCGACGAACTGCGGCAGGTCGATCAAGACGAAATCGAGCGATTGCTCGCCCGGGCCGAGCGTACCATCGCCTCGACCGGCGAGTCGAGCCGGGGCGCATTCCACGAGGTCCGCCCGTTCGAACTCGTCGAGTTCGCCACCGACGCGTCCAACAATGACGCGCCCAACACCGGCAACGCCCAGACCGGTTCGTATCGCGACGTGGAAATGGACCTTGCGCTCGAATTCGGCCGCGCGCGGATCGACCTTCAAGACGTGCTCAATTTGCGTAAAGGCTCGGTCGTGCCGCTGGACAAGCTCGCCACGGATCCGGTCGATATCGTCGTCAACGGACGGCTGATCGCCAAAGGGGAATTGCTGGTGCTCAACGACAATTTCTGCGTCCGCGTCGCCGAACTGGTCGCGGGCGAAAGCGGCCTTTGACCACGCTACGAAAGGCCATGATGGCTCGAAAATCCCTCTTACTCGCGCTCTCACTCGCGATCGTCCTGGGCATCGCGGCGCTGCCGTCGTCGGCCCGGGCCGACGGCGCCGCGAACCGGCCCAGGCCGGCGTCGAGGCGGCAGGCAACCAAATCGACCGCCGAGCCGGGCCAGGACGAATCGTTCACCGATGACGAGAGCGAGGCGAAGCAGATCGAGGCACAGCGCACATCGTTCACCGCGCCCGTTTTGGATGGCCCCGACACGACCCGCGGCGGACCACGACGGCCGGGCCGGCATCCGCGGGCAAAGGCGTTGCCGCCGCGCGGCGACAAGACGACTTCGAATGCCGAACAGCGCGGCAAGGCGCGGCCGATGAACGCCGCGTCGTCCGTATTCACCGGCCTGGCCAGCCTGACCGTGGTCTTGGGATTGTTCTTCGCGGTGGCTTGGGCCATGCGCCGTGGAATGCCCGCCGGCGCCGCGGCGCTGCCCAGGCAGGCGGTCGAGGTCCTGGGCCGAACGGCGCTGGCGGGCCGCCAGTACGCCCACCTGGTCCGTTGCGGCAACAAGATCCTGTTGGTGTACCTCGCGCCGGACGTCGCCAAAACGCTCACCGAGATCACCGACCCGGCCGAAGTCGACCGCCTCGCCGGCCTCTGCCGTCAGGACCAACCGACGAGCGCCAACGCCTCGCTGCGGCGGATTTTTCAGCAGTTCGGCCGGGAAAAGAGCGCGGCCGGTTGGTTCGGCCGCACGATCGCTCCGCCGAGCGTCGACGCGAGGGAGGGTGCCGATGCGTGACGTCAAGAAATGGATTGGCTGCGCGGTGGTCATCTTCGGGTGCTTGTTCAGTCCCGCCGGCGCGCAAGAACCGCCCGGCACATTATCCGGCCTGGAATTGCCGAACATGCTTTCCGGCGGTCCGCAAGCTTGGACCAGCCCCGAGGGGCTGACGTCGACGATTCAAATGGTGCTGCTGTTGACGGTGCTCAGCATGGCGCCGGCCATGTTGCTGATGACCACCAGCTTCGTCCGCATCGTGATCGTGCTGGGGCTGCTACGGCAAGCGTTGGGCACGCAGCAGTTGCCCTCCACCCAGGTCATCACGTCGATCTCGATGTTCCTGACGCTGTTGATCATGGCGCCGGTCTGGAAACAATCGTACGACGAGGGAATCGAACCCTATGTACGCAGGCAAATCGACCTGGAACAGGCCTGGGAAGCCTCGGTCCTGCCCGTCCGGAGATTCATGAGCGACCAGATCGAGCGCACAGGCAATAGCGACGACATTTGGTTGTTCCTGCAATACATGCCCAACGAGCCCACGCCCGAAAGCTACGACGAAGTGCCGCTGGCCGCCCTGTTGCCGGCGTTCATGCTCAGCGAGTTGAAGACGTCGTTTCTGATCGGGTTCCAGATCTATCTCCCCTTCGTGGTCCTCGACATGGTGATCTCCAGCGTGATGATCTCGATGGGCATGCTGATGCTGCCTCCCGTGCTGATCTCGCTCCCCTTCAAGCTGCTGTTGTTCGTGCTGGCCGACGGTTGGCGGCTGGTGGTGGGAATGTTGTTGGATAGCTTTCAGCCGTTTGGATGACCATGGAAATCATCGACGCCATCGACCTGGGCCGGGAGGCCATGATGCTCGCGCTGGTGATCAGCGCACCGGTGTTGTTCGCCGGGCTGGTGGTCGGGCTCTTGATCGGCCTCTTGCAAGCGCTGACCCAGGTGCAGGAACAGACGGTCTCGTTCGTGCCCAAGCTCGTGGCCATGGTGCTGGTGCTGGTGTTCTGCATGCCTTGGCTACTGTCGCGAATGGTCGAGTACGCGCAGGACCTGATCTCGAACATCCCCAACACGCTGTGATATGGATTGGCTCCTCGATTTCACCGGTCAGCAGTTCCTGATCTTCACCCTGGTGCTTGCCCGAGTGGGCGGCCTGGTGTTTGCCGGTCCTCCCTTGGGCGGCGCCGAGGTTCCGAAGCAAGTGCGGGTATTCCTGGCGGTCGTGTTGGCCCTGCTCGTTACGCCGGCCCAGTGGGGCGCCGCGGTCGAAGCGCCTTCTTCGTTGGCCGGCCATGTGCTTGCCGTCGGCGGCGAGCTCCTGATCGGCTACACGCTCGGCTTTGGAGTGACGATCTTGTTTTCGGGGGTGCAGTTGGCTGGGCAGATCGTGGGGCAATTGAGCGGCATGACCCTGGCTGACGTCTACAACCCGGGTTTCGACGCCGATATCCCGCTCTTTTCACAGCTTTTTTACCTCGTGGCCCTGGCCGTGTACCTCGTGGTCGGTGGCCACCGGCTGCTGATGGCGGGCCTGCTGGAGACTTTCATCGCTATTCCACCCGGCGGCGCGGGGCTCGATGTGTCGCTGGCCGAGACCCTGGTGACCATGATCGGTGAGAGCTTTTCGCTCGGCATTCGGCTTGCGGCGCCGGCCATCGTGGCGGGGCTGTTGGCATCGCTGGTGCTGGGGACCATCAGCCGCACGCTGCCGCAGCTCAACGCGATGGCCCTGGGATTCGGCCTCAACGCGCTCACGACGTTCAGCGTGTTGTCGATTTCTTTGGGCTCGATGGCGTGGGTCTTCCACGACGAGATCGAACCAGCATTGCAAGGCATCGTCGAGGGGCTTGTGAACATGAACGTGGGGCAGGTTTCCAAGGGGCCATTGTAGAAAATCGTATGGCAGGTTGGAAACCTGCCCCACTCTCATGGCCGAACACGACGCTGAAAAATCGCAAGAGCCGACGCAGCACCGCCGCGAGCAAGCCCGCGCGCACGGCCAGGCCGCGCGCAGCCAGGACCTGTCGTCCGCGGTGCTGTTGCTGGTCGGACTGGCGGCGCTCGTGTTGCTGGGTGGTCGGCTGGTTACGACGATGGGGCTGGTGGCCGAGCGGCACCTTGGTGGTGAGCCCTGGCTTACGGC
>DATLQY010000162.1:0-11109 GCA_035534975.1 Pirellulales bacterium | reverse complement strand
CACGACAGGCACTTCTTGAAGCGCGTCGCGACGTGCGTCGTGGAAGTGCGCGACGGCCACGTGACGAATTACCGCGGGCAATACGAGGCGTACTTGTACTCGGTGAACAAGGAGATCGAAGAGGGCGAGCGGGAGCAGGCGACGCGGCTGGCCAAGGCGCCGGCGGCGGCGGGACCGCAGCGCAAAGCCGTCGCGCGTCCGGCGCGGCGCAACCAGCGCGAGCTGCGCAAGGAGATCACTGCCTTGGAGCGGACGATCGCGCGGCTCGACGAGCAAAAACGCCAGGTCAACGGCCAGTTGCTCGAAGCGACCGATCCGGGCGAGGCGCTCCGCCTCCACAACGAGGTCTCGGCGCTGACCTCGCAGCTCACGGAAGCCGAAGCGCGCTGGTGCCACTTGCAGGAAGAGGTTGACGAAGCGTAACGCGGCCCTCGGCTGCAAACGAAGTACTTCTTTCAACCGGCAAATGTCTGGCTGCCGCCGTCGACCCGGATCACCTGGCCGCTGATGAAGCCGGCTCCCGGCGTGCAAAGGAAGCCGACGACCGAGGCGATTTCGTTGGGCCGTCCGTAGCGGTCGAGCGTGCCATGGTCGATCATACGACCGGCCTCGGTGTCGTGAATCCGCAAGAACCGCTCGGTGACGGTGCCGCCCGGCGCGACGCAGTTGACCGGGATATTGTACGGCTTGAGCTGTTCGGCCAGGCAACGCGTGTACTCGTGGACCGCCGCCTTGGCGACGGCGTAGATCGAGCCGGTCGAGCGTCCGATGCAACCGGCGATGCTGCCGATGGTGATGATTCGGCCCGCTTTGCGCTCGATCATCTCCGGGGCCACTTCGCGGCAACAGAGGACGGCGCTGGTCAGATTGCGGTCCATCACGCTTTGGAAGTCGGCCAGCGAAATATTGAGGCAATCGTCGTTTTCCGGCCGGCCGCCGCGACCCGCGCCGGTGCCCGCCGCGCCGATATCGCCCCCCGCGCAGCAAACCAACAGATCGATCCGCTGCCAACGCCCGTGGATCTCGCCGGCAATCCGCCGCACCTCGGCCTCCTGAGTCACGTCGCCCCAGACGGCCATCGACTCGCCTCCTCCGGCACGGGCGACGTCGGCGGCCACTTGCTCCATCGACTCGCCTTCGCCGAACGTCTTGGGGCTATCGGCGCGCGTACCATGAACGGCCACTTTGGCGCCCAAGCGGCACAATTCCTGGGCCATCGCGCGTCCCAGCCCGCGAGACGAGCCCGTGATCCAGGCCGCCTGGCCCGCCAGTGGTTTCGAGGGTTCCATGAGATTGTTTCCTTCATGTGCAAAGGAACCAGAATAAGAGCCCGTGAGCGCCGCCGCAACCGGTCACCGATCGGCCGACCGAAAACGAGCCGGCGTCGGGACATTTCGTTACCGCATGCGATGGCCATACCAACTCCACAACAGATCTTGACTTTCGCTTACGTTTGTAATAGTATTCGCCTACAACTGTAATCTAATGGAGGCACCGCATGGCGCGCGTCCCGCGAATTTCCGACGCCGAATGGGAAGTAATGAACGTCGTTTGGGAGAGTTACCCGATCGCCGCCAACGACGTGGTCGAGCGGCTGGCCGCGAGGCGTTGGCAACCAAACACCGTAAAGACGATGCTCAATCGGCTGGTCAAAAAAGGCGCTTTGGGGTTCGAGGCTGAGGGCAACCGATATCTCTATCTTCCACGGGTCAGCCGCAAGGCCTGTGTCGCCCGTGAGACACATTCGTTCGTCGAGCGGGTGTTTGGCGGCGATCCGGCCTCGCTCTTGGTTCATTTTGCGCGGCAACGCGCCATTTCGGCCGACGACATCGCCGAACTGAAACGAATCCTCGCCGCCCCTGGGAAAAAACGTCCCCCCAGCGACAGGAAGCCCTGACCATGTGGACAACTCCGGCCACCCTTGAACACATCGCCGCGTGGGTGCTGCGCACTTCGTGGCAGGCTTCGGCGGTGGCAATGCTGGTGCTCCTGGTCCAGGCCGCCTGCGGCCGCGTCTTGCCGGCCCGCTGGCGGCACGCGCTGTGGTGGTTGGTCGTGGCGCGTTTGCTGCTGATCGTCGCGCCCACCAGCGATTGGAGCCTGTTCAATCTGGCGCGCAGGCCGCCCGCCGCGGCAGCCGTCGAACACGGGAAGCTGGACGCAATCGCACAGAGCAACCGTGAAAACGGCATGGCCGACGATCAGTTCCCGCCGAGGTCGCTGAACTCAGAAAGCACACGCTCTGGGATCGCGTCGGCGGCTAGCAAACCTGCGGCGAACGCCAACAGTTCCCGGGCGGCCGAAGAGCCCAGGCAAGAGATCGTGCCCTCCGTCGAGCCTGCGCTTCAGGTCGCGCGCGATACGAAACCCCCGATTCTTCCCACGATCGACCAAGCGCACGATGCCATTCTGCGACGTTCTAGAGGGCAGCAACTGGCGGATCTTTGGCCGCTGGCCTGGTTCACGGGCGTGGTGCTGTTCGCACTGAGGTTCGGCTGGACCTGGTGGCGGCTCGATCGCTACGTCCGGAGGCTGCCGGCGGTGTCCGACGAAAGGTTGCTCCATCTCTTGGCCGACTGCCGGCGGACTATTGGCGTCGCACACTTGCCGGTGGCGTTGGTAGCGTCGGCCGAAGCAATCGGCCCGGCCCTTGCGGGCGTGTTCCGACCACGGATGATCGTGCCGCACGAAGTGTTCGACGCATTCGGCACCGACGAATTGCGGTTCGTGCTGCTTCACGAACTGGCGCACCTGAAACGGCGCGACGTGGCGCTCAACTGGCTGGTCAGTGCGCTGGAGGTTTTGCACTGGTTCAATCCTCTCGTCTGGTTGGCCTTTGGTCGGATGCGGTTCGACCGCGAGCTGGCCTGCGATGCGTTGGTGTTGGAGCGTGTGGGCCGAGATTCGAACCAGCGCTACGGACAGACATTGATCAAGTTGATGGAACGATTTCGCCCACGAGCTGATCCCGGCGCGGCTGGGATGCTCGGCGGCAAACGCCTATTGAAAAGGAGAATCGTGATACTTGCAACCTTCAAACCTGCTTCGTACGTCATGCAGTTCTTTTCGATCGCGCTCTTGGTTGGATTGGCCGTTGTCGTGCTCACTGACCCCGCGCAGAGTGACGAAACCCGCGTGCCGGGTAAGCCGTCGACGTCGGCTACGGTCGGCGCGGAAGAGGATGGACCGCTTCGAAGGCCAGAGGGCGATGTCGAGCGTTCCACGGCGGAGACGAGCAATCGCGACAGATTGAACGTGGTGCCTCTTCCGAAATTGGTGGGCGACGCAGGGCCAGCGGACCAGCGAGGTCTTAGCGCCCCTTCGGTTCCGCCGGAGTCGGATGACGCCCAGTTATTATGGCCTGAGACCGCACCACCAATCTCTCCACCTGGTGAAGCGGACGCCCCCTTTGCTGCAAAGGATGCGCCGACGGATCCGTGGTTGGTATGGGAGCATGCTGCCGTGCGGGAGGCGCTGCGTGATTTTGATCGAAATCAGGCGGTCATGGTCACCACCTGCAATCGCCGCATTGCGGCCGCCAAGCACGTCACGACGGTTGAGGCCGCGTATGAGGCCGGCACGGCATCGCTCGACATGTTGCTCGACGCGCAGCGGCGGCTAGTTGACGCGGAAATAGCTTGCGTGCAGGCGGCCGCCGACTTCGGCAAACAGGCCGTGGTCATCAACGAGGCTGTTGCGCGTTGGATGAACGATCGGCTGCCGACGAACACCCTGGTTCAGCCCAGGCTCGTCGAGGTCGTGGTGGGCAGTCCGGAAACACGGAGACCCAAGATCAACTACGACGGCAAACTCTACCAGGTAGTCGGCAATGATCTCTCGGACGTAGACATGACTCCGGAACGACGCGCCGCACTCTTGAAGCTTCGCGCAGTGCAACAGGGCCGCGACGGTGCGTTGAAACTTTGGCGGAAGGTTTACGCGTTACAGCGTACAGGCGCGAAAGGGGGCGAGCCGGAGAAGGAAGCGCAAGCGCGTGAGCAGTACTTCCTTTTCCGCTCCGAAGTGCAAAACATGGAAAACCTGGCACCGCGGCCTAACAATCCCGAGGCGCAGGATGACACTGAGCAGGAATGACCGCGCGCCAGTGCCAAGTCTGGTGATCGTGGCGCTCCTGCGCCCGTACCTGGCTAATCGTGATCGAATTCTTCCAATCGAATTTCCACGCAGCTACGACAATATCAACTGGAAACCAAGTACGGCGATGCCGCCAGTGCCTGGTCCATTGGAGCCAAAATGACCCCGTGGGGCAGGTTTCCAATGGTGCCAGTGGTGCTTACTCAATGGAGGTGACGGGCAGGGTCTATTTCAGCTATATTATGGCATAGCCTTATTTTCGAGGGGGAACTCTATGTCCACCGTCGCGATCGAACTCGAAATACCCGATGATCTCTCGCATTTTCACCTCCCGGCCGGCGTGAACGCGCGTTTGCACGAATTGCTCGACCGCCAAGATCGAGACCAATCCCTTTCCGCCGCCGAAAGGGACGAGGCTGAAGGACTGGTGAACTTAGCGGAAATGTTATCGTTACTGCGGCTTCGCGTCGAACAAGCCAAGGCCGCGGGGCGATGAGCTCGATAGCGACACGCCTGCGTCGATTGGTCGTGGCGCGGGCGGACAATCGTTGCGAGTATTGTTGCTTGGCACAAGAGGGCCAAGAAGCTGCATTCCACATCGACCATATCGTTCCACGAAGCCGCCGCGGCGCGACCACCGCGAACAATCTGGCTCTCGCCTGCGTATCCTGTTCGCTGCGCAAGGAAGCTCGCCGGTCGGCGATTGATCCTTCGACTGGTCGCAGGGTGGCGCTCTTCCATCCGCGAGGCCAACGTTGGTCCGATCATTTTGCTTGGCAGGGCGCTACCGTGGTTGGCTTGACGCCCACGGGTCGAGCGACCGTTGTAGCGCTGCGAATGAACCGTCCCTTGATCTTGGCCATTCGAAGCGAAGAGGTGAAACACGGCCGACACCCTCCGCGCATTGATTCCTGAAGGCGCTCATCCGAAAGAACCACGTCGGCGAGGCCTTCGGCGTTCATGGAGATATCGAGCGTTGATGCCGGACGAGCGAATTACGCCGTCGATCGTGGCCGTGCCGGCAGGCGGAAGATCGCCAATGAAATACCAACCACCATCACGGCCGCGCAGACCGCGAAACTGGCCTTGAAGCCCGCGGCGGGCGCGTACCAAGCGCCGAGGTGGTTTGCGATCGCCCCAAAGACGGCGCCTTCCGGCGCGGCAATCACCATGAGCAGCGTCACCAAGGCCATATTGCGTCGGATGTCGCTTGGCGCCGAGGCGGAAAGAATGTAGTTCGGCGCATAAACGCCGATCAACTCGCCCGCACCGTAAAGCAAGAACGCCCCGGAGTACCAAGACCCGTTGGCGAACATCGCCCAGACCAGGGCCGAAAGGAAGATCGTCGCCGTGACAAGCATCCCCAGCTTGGGGTTCGACCTGGTCAATAACCAACCCAGAAACAGGCCCGCCATCGCTTTGCAACCGAATCGCAAGGAGTTTTGCAGACCGGCGACTTGGGCGGGGGCGATATCCAAAACTTGCTGCGAATAAAGGTTCAGGTTCGACGCAATGGCGTTTTCGGTGTAAAGCAGGATCGTCACGACGGCGGCCATGCGCAGCACACGGCTCGTGACGAAATTCGAGATGCCCCCGAAAACAGCGCGCGAGAAGGGCTCTCGCGCCATTTCCTTCGCCGGTACGACGACGATGAATCGCGTCGCCAAGACGGCTCCCAGCGCCATCACAGGGACGGCCGCCAGGAACAACGTGGCGAAATTCCAGGGAAATTCCATGCCCGGCAAGTGCAAACCCCACAGGCTGCCGCTCAGAAGGAGCTGTGACCCGAGCGACCCAAGCATCGCCAAAACGGGCCCGCAGCCAAACGCCAGACTCAACGCCAGCCCACGGCGGCGCTCACTGGCTCCTCGGCCGATCGCCTCCCAGAGCAAGGCGATGGCTGAAGGCATCGTCGCTCCGCACGCCGCTCCCTGCGCGATCACCAGGCCGATCTTCACGCCGTCTGAGGCGGTCGAAAGCAGGACGGCGGCCACGACCGCCATCGCGGCCGCATTCAGCGCAAAACAGATCGCCAGGTTCCGTTTCAGCCGCGAGACTTCAGGCACCAGCCAGGCCAATAATACCGGCGTGACCGTGAACGTGAAGTACGCGGTCGCCGGCAGATTGGCGACCGTCGTTGAAGCGCCCAATCGGTCGCAGAGCGAGGCCTGGGTCAGCCCCACGTATCCCACGGGCGCGGCAAGGTAGATCGCGCCGGTGCAGGTGGCGAACAACAGCAGGTTCCGCGTCTGCTCGCGGCGCGTCAATGGGCAATCGGTGTCGACGTCGGCCGACCCGGAGCACGGATCGATAAGTTCGGATTCGGCGGGCTGATCAGCGCTGGTCAACGTCATTCAATTCTAATCCATTTCCAAAAAACCATGTGGAATTCCGGCCCAAATTGTCTAGGAGGGGTCAGCATCAGGTTGGCTCCGCAAATGCGCCAAGCAATAACAAGTCCTTGGCGACTTTGCGCCTTTGCGTGAGGTTCTCCTTCGTCCAGCCAGAGCATTCCATTTATCCCATCAACGGTAAATCGACGGCCCGTCCAAGTCGGGCCGATCGCAAACAGGCTTCGCAGATCTCGACCGCGGCGCGGCCCTCGTCGCCGCCGACCCTCGGCGGGCGACCTTCACGGATACTGTCGACGAATTCCTGCACGACGCCAATGTGCGGCGCCAGCCGGATCGGCGATTTCGGTTCCTTGAGGTAGTCGAATTTCTCCGGCGTGTAAACGCGCTCCCACTTCTCGCCCTTGCCGAGGTCGAGAAACTCGAAGTTCTCCAGGTCGAGCATGCCATCGCGGCCGATCACCTGGAAGCGGACTTCGCTGGCGGGCAAGCCCGGCGAAGGCAGTTCGGCCGAAATCCAGAGGTGGGCCATGATTCCCCGTTCGAACGCGATCTGGGCCATCACGCTCAAGGCCGGCGCCTTGACGTCGCTATAGGTCTCGACCTGGGCGAAGACCCTCACCGCGTTGGCGCCGGTTAACCAGCGCAGGAAATCGGCGTTGTGCGAGGCCATGCCCATGAACAAGCCACCGCTCGCCCCCTCGGCCATCCAGCCACGGCTCTCGAAAAGCTGCCTTGTCAAGGAAAGTGGAAACGTCGATGCCGTTCGCATCATCCGCACCGGGCCGATCACTCCCTCGTCGATCAATTGCTTCGCTTTTCGCGTCACCAACCGATTTCGCTCGGTCTTGACCACCGCCAGGTTGACCCCGGCCGAACGGCAGGCCGCGATGATCGCATCGCAATCCGCCACCGTGGGGGCCAATGGTTTTTCGGCTAGCACGTGCTTGCCGGCCGCCGCCGCCCGCGCAATCAGGTCTCGACGGAACTGGTCGGGCGTGGCCACTACGACCGCGTCAACGTCTTGGCGGGCCAAGAGGGCGTCGACCGAGGTCTCGGCCGCAACACCATGTTCGGCGGCCAATTGCGGCGCACGGCTGCCGCCGGCCACCGCCACCAGCCGTGCCCCTTTGACATGGCGGGCGATGGCTTCTGCATAGGTCAAGCCCATGAAACCGCTACCGATCATGCCGATGCCGACATTCTCCATCATTCAAATGTTTCTCATTCTCACGAGTAGGATTTTCAATTCACCCACTAATACGGGCCCCATCGGTCGATCCTGCACTTGGGCAGGGCCTTCTGTAGGCTGGAGACAATGCCCTTGGTCGTCGTCGTGACAGGCAGCTCCAACGACTGCAGCGAGGTGAGTTCTGCCAATTGCATGATGCCCGCGTCGGTTACGGCGGTGCCGTAAAGCTGCAACCGCTCGAGGCTCTTCATCCCTTTGAGATGCTCCATTCCGGCGTCCGTCACGCGCGTAAGGCTGAGGTCAAGCGATGTGAGCGACGTGAGCGCCGCAATATGGATCAGACCCGCGTCCGTCACTTGCGTTACGCGAAGGTCCAACGATGCGATGGATCGGAGTTTTTCAAGGTGGAGTAGCCCGGCGCCGGTCACCTGCGTCCCGCTGAGCTTCAACGATTGGAGCTCCGCCATGCCTTCGAGGTGGACCAACCCCGCGTCGGTTAAACGGGTGCCCATGAGTGACAGCTGGTCCAAGCTGGTCAGCCGTTTGAGTTCGGCAAAGCCGGCGTCGGTCACCTTCGTGTAACCGAGATCCAACGTCTTGAGCGAGGTCAGATCCCTGAGATGGAGCATGCCGGCATCGGTGACGTCGGTGTTGTAAAGGTCCAATTCCGTCAGGTGCGGGAGGGCCTTGACTTGGGCCAAATCGTCATCGCCGATCGACCTCCTTCCAAGGCTCACGCCGACCGCGTGATCGAAATAGTCTCGCCCCAACCAGCGTCGCAAGCCGACGGTCGGCATTGCATCCGTATGCAAGGGGTTGGGTTCCGTGTATTTGACTGCTCCGCCAATGGCCACGATCGCCGTCACCGCATCCCGTTGCCAGTGTGCCCGATTCACTTGCACCGCAAGCCACACGCAGAACGCGGTCACGACAAAGAACAGCGTCGTCAGGCTGAACTGCACCCACCGACGCTTCGGAATCAAGAGCCTGCCGATACGGACGAGAAGTTTGGCCATCCGACCAGTGTATCGAACCCCATGGGCTCCTGCAAAAGATTTCGACGACCCACTTGAAGTTAGCCCCTTCGGCGACAGGTTACGGCACACGGAGTGTGCCTACTACTTTACTTGCCCCTTGTCTCGCCCTCGCCCGGCCCTCTATATTTCAGCGGGGTTCGAACGCGATTGCCACCTTCACAAGGAATGCCCGCATGGATGAGCTCACGCCCGGCCGTGCCCTGCGGCAAGCGGTCGCCGACACGACGATCGCCATCCCAGGCGCATTCAACGCCCTGGTGGGGAAAATGATCGAGGAGGCCGGCTTCGAAGCGGTTTACTTGTCCGGCGCGGCCTTCTCGGCGAGCGATCTGGCGCTACCCGACATCGGTCTGTTCACGTTGACGGAGTTGGTCGAGCAGACCCGCCGGTTGACGCGAAGCGTGGGCATTCCCGTCGTGGTCGATGCCGATACGGGCTTCGGCGAGGCCGTACACGTCGAGCGGACCGTCGCGGAATTAGAGGCGGCCGGCGCGGCGGCAATTCAGCTCGAAGACCAGCGGCTGCCCAAGCGGTGTGGGCACTTGTCGGGCAAATCGCTCGTCGAGCCCGACGAGATGTGCGCCAAGCTCCGCGCCGCCTCCGCGGCGAGGTCCGACGGCGAATTCGTGATTGTCGCCCGCACCGACGCGCGCGCCGTCGAGGGCTTCGAGGCCGCCGTCGACCGCGCCAAGCGATATCTCGGCGCCGGGGCCGATTGGATCTTTCCCGAAGCCCTGGCCGACCACGACGAGTTCGAACGGTTCTCGCTGGCCGTCGACGCCCCCCTGATCGCGAACATGACCGAATTCGGCAAAAGCACGCTTTTGCCGCTCGATGAACTGGCCCAGATGGGCTATGCCGGCGTGCTCTACCCCGTGACGCTCTTGCGGGTGGCGATGAAGGGGGTCGAAGCGGCATTGGCTATGCTGGCCGCCGACGGCAGCCAGCAGGAGTTGTTGGACCTGATGCAAACACGGCAGGAACTGTATGATCTGCTGGGCTACGACGACTATGAAGCCCGCGATCGGGCGTACTTTGGCAATGGCAGAGGAGACGGCGAATGACCGACGAGGTTTACAGCCCAGGACTGGAAGGCGTGGTGGCGGGCGAGACGGCCATCAGCACGCTGCAGGGAGGTTTACAGTACCGCGGGTACGCCGTCGAGGAATTGGCGACCCATGCCTCGTTCGAGGAGGTCGCCTACCTTCTCTTGCACGGCGAGCTGCCAAAAGCCCCGGAACTGTCGGAATTTCGCAAGCGGCTGGGCGCGGCCGTAGCGATCCCGCAAGCGGTGATCGCAACGCTGCGCGCGGTCCCACCCGCCGCGCCCTTGATGGACGTGATGCGCACCGGCGCGAGCTTGCTGGCCCATTGGGACCCGGAAACGTCCGACAACAGTCACCAGGCCAACGTCAGAAAGGCCGAGCGCCTGTTGGCCCAATTGCCGGTGCTGATGGCGGCGCGGCAGCGGCTCCAGGCCGGGAAAGAACCGGTCCCACCCGACACCGGACGGTCGCTGGCGGCCAATCTGCTTTGGATGCTCAACCGCCGGCCGCCGAGCGAGCGGGCGGTCAAGGCGATGGACGTTTCGTTGGTTCTTTACGCGGAACACGAATACAACGCGTCGACGTTTACGGCCCGCGTGGTGGCCTCGACGTTGAGCGACCTGCACTCGGCGGTGACCGCCGCGATCGGCGCTTTGAAGGGACCGTTGCACGGTGGCGCGAACGAGCGAGTATTGGAGGTTTTGCAGGAAGTGGGCACGGCCGACAAAGCCGAAGCCTGGATTCGCGACGCCCTGGCGAAAAAGCGGCGGATCATGGGATTTGGCCACCGCGTTTACAAGACCGGCGACCCACGTGCGACCTACCTCAAGACGCTCTGCGGCGAGCTGGCCAAGGAGACTGGGCACGACGACATGGAGCGGATGGCCGAGGTGATCGAAACGGTCGTGCGGACCGAAAAGAAATTGCCGCCGAACCTCGACTGGCCGAGCGCCCGACTTTACCACTATTTGGATCTGCCCGTCGAGCTGTTCACGCCGCTCTTCGTCATCAGCCGCGTTGCCGGCTGGAGCGCGCACGT
Source organism: Pirellulales bacterium (assembly GCA_035534975.1). Lineage (GTDB taxonomy): Bacteria > Planctomycetota > Planctomycetia > Pirellulales > JAICIG01 > DATKSN01. Next base: position 349 of record DATLQY010000162.1, on the reverse strand, counting down.
CATCGAGCAGTTGGACAACAACCGCCTGATCCGGCCGCGTTCGCGCTACACGGGGCCGGCGCCGCGCCCATGGGTGGCATTGGATGCCCGCTAGACGCGTCGGCTGCCGAGATTGACACGTGTTCCGGCAGTGTGATTCCGAAGGCTTCCGGTGGGCGATAACCTGCCCCTACGCAAGAGCCGGAGATAGAGCGGAAAGTGGTAATTGTCCGAGAATTTGACTTGTGAGTCATTGCCTGGTAGAAAGAATTACAGGCGCGACAGGGCAACCGCGGGTGCATGGGATGAGAATTCGTGGCTAAGAAGCGGTTGCTGGAATGCTCCTTCCTGATCCCGTTGCGACGCGACT
>DATLQY010000161.1:0-3208 GCA_035534975.1 Pirellulales bacterium | reverse complement strand
GCCTCGAACGTGGCCCTGCTCGTGATCCTGTCGGCCGTCGGCATCGGCTGGGAAGCGATCAAGCGGATTGGCGTCCAACACGAGCTACCACCGGCCTGGGCGCTTTGGATCGCCGCCGCCAACATGGTCGTCAAGGAGGGCTTGTACCAGTACAACATGGGTGTCGGAAGACGCACCGGATCGGCGGCCTTGACCGCCAATGCCTGGGACCACCGTAGCGATGCGATTTGCTCCCTGGCAGTCCTCGTTGGCCTCGGTCTCGTGCGTTGGGGTGGACCGCGTTGGATCAGCGCCGACGAGATCGCCGCCCTGGTCGTCGTCGTGGCGATCATTTGGACGGGCGTGCAAGTCTTCCGCCACAGTGCCAGCGAACTGATGGACGTGCAGGCCGACGAGCCCTTCGTGCAAGCGGTTCGACGGGCGGCCGAGGCCGTGCCCGACGTTTTGGGCGTGGAGACCCTGTTGCTACGGAAGTCCGGCCTGGAGTATTTCGCCGACATCCACATCGAGGTGGACCCGAACCTGACCGTCGCCAACGGCCACACGATCGGCCACCGGGTCAAGGATCGACTGCTGGAGCAGTTCCCCATGTTGCGTGACGTGCTGGTTCACCTGGAGCCGCATAGGTAGATCGAGTGCCGGGCACGCCCGGCCTTCTTCTTGCCGCCAGGTATGGACGAATCGGAGCGGATCGACAGCAGCATGGTCGCCAGACGAATCAAGGGAGCTCAAGCGAAGCTCTCGTCGGGCGTGTTCAGTGACCGACGTGCCGATTCCGCCGAGGAGTGGCTGCGGTTGAATGTGCCTGGCATGTCGGCCTGATTTTGGATTCCCGGCCTGCTGCTGATCTCGATGGGGGCGAGCGAGCCGGACGACATGCCGGACCCGCTCTGGGAGTCGCTGGAGAGGATTTACGGGGAGTTAGGTGTTGGTCGTCGGAGCGTTGGGCAAACGGCATGGGCAAAAACACCCACGGATGGCGTGGCAATACCACGGATGGTTTTTGTCGGTCCCAGTTCGCTTTTCATCCGTGGTATTGCCACGCTATCCGTGGGTCACTTACATCGTGGTGACGGTTGAGGTGCGGTGACGTGACCGTAGAAATGCCCAACATGTCCTCCCCTGAACCCACCCGCCGCTTTCGACTTCGCTTCAGCTTGCGGCAGCTTTTTCTGGCCGTGGCCCTGGTCGCCGTCGTGCTGGGCGTTTGGAAGTGGCTGACTCGCAAGGAGGTGGTGGTCAGGGCGGCCACGGCGGAGGACGAGATCAGTGCAAGTTACGCTGGTTTCATCGGCGATGACTGGGAGGCAAGAAACATCGCCGTGGTCAGCGGTAAATTCGCCAAGAATACCTCTCTATCACTGACGATGTTCGCAGTGAGGTTCGGGACCGTTGAGAAGATAGGTGCCGCCTCGATCCGTCGAAAACAAAGCCAAGCGGCCGGGGGCGGCGATACAGGACGGGGCGGTGCCGCTTCGATCGGTCGAAAACAAAGCCAAGCGGTTGGTTCGATTTGGGAGAGCTTGAACATCCGGCTGGCATTCGGCGAAAGGGACTCGCCCCGTGGCCGAGAAGCCGTTTTGGGTGCCTCCGGCCAAGGGCAATTCGTGGGGAATCGCATGCGGATCGAACACAACATCAACATTGTCGCCAAGAAAACTCTCCCCGGCACCATCACGCCGGGTCGGCCGCACATCGTATACGTCGAAGGTGATCAGAAAATTGTCGTGGATGGCTCGATGAGCGTCGAGAAGTTCGCCAAGGCGAATCCGGGGAACTACATCGTCGTGACGGTCGAGGTGCGGTGACGGTCGTCTCGGCCGTCTGGTCGAATAAGTGCCGTCCCGGCCCCGAACACCATGCCCAAATCAAAACCGCTGGTATGCGGTACTGCGTGATCGAGGGACGACGCCACGGCCCTTCCGCTTTCGATTCTGCGCCACTTGCCGAGCACCAGCCATCACTTGGCGTCGAGTCGCTTTCCGAAGATGAGCCAAAAGGCGAGCCAAAAGAATGAAGCGATCACCAAGCCTTCGACTGCGGCGATGAAAGCCCCTTCCCGCCCGTGGCGAGTTGGGCGGCGCCTGACGCAAATGAGGATTAAAAATAACAGGCCACAGCGGAGGGGAACAAAAGGCAACGAAGGAAACGAAGTACGAAGAAAGAATGGTCTCACGGCATGGTGCGATTCTGTCTTTTTCCTTTTTCCTTTGTTTCCTTTGTTTCCTTCTGTTCCAATGGCTGTATTCGCGATGATTCCGTGTGCCGGCGATGAGCGAGCGGAAGCGGTGGCAGCATGTTGCAACCGAGCGTATGCATCCGCTAGCGCGGCGTTGGCTCGGGAGTCTGTGTCATTTGGGAAGCGGCTTCGACGCCCACCGTCCGCGGGTGAGGGACCGAAAGCGCCGTGGCAAAGCGGCGACAGCGCCGCCCTGCCGGCCCAAAACGCTGCGCGAAGAAAACCGACTCCGCATCCCCCTACAAAAAGCCGGCGCGACGTCGCGCGAGGGGCGGAGGGTGGCGCGGTCACGACCGCGCCGCTACGCGGCTTGCTCACTGGCGTGGGGATGGCGGAGATCGGTTTCTTCGCTGCGCTTGCGGCGCTCGATTTGCATTCTCGTTGCTTCGCAACAACCGGCTTTCCCAACGCCTAACGCCTAACGCCTAACGCCTAACGCCTAATGCCCAACGCCTAATGCCCAACGCCTAGTATACGGCCCGCGTCGGTGAGATACTGACCGCCGGGGGCGGCACGTGCGGAACTCCGGAGCCATAGTTCATGCTGATGCGGATTTGTGTTGCCATGACTTTTACGTTCTCGACGTGCGCTGCAGCGCTCGCGCAGCTCGGCCCCGACACAATCAAGCCGTACCCTCTTCCCACCGCGGTACAGCGCTCGGTGAACGAACTTGCCGCTCAAAGCGACGTGCTGATTCTTGGGGAAATCCATGGAACGCAAGAGGTGCCGGCCGTCGCGGCAGCGCTGCTCGCGCCGTTGACGGAGCTGGGCTACCAAGTATTGGCTCTGGAAGTACCGGCAGATCAACAGGCCTCGCTGACCGCCTGGGCGACAGGAAAAACAACCGCCGTGCCGAGCTTTTTCGCCATGCCATCGGATGACGGTCGCGGCAGCATCGAGGCGCTGAAGCTGATCCATACGGCGTTATCTCCACCCTTTCGTTGGAAGCTGATCTGTTTTGATTTGACG
>DATLQY010000160.1:0-7371 GCA_035534975.1 Pirellulales bacterium | reverse complement strand
CACGATGACGACTCCTTCGATAAGCTCCGCTCGGAAGCCAGGCGGCATGGCTTCGTACAAACGATGAAAGGTCGGTTGGTCGAGATGATCGCCGGCTTCCAGCCGCGGAGGGTCGTCCTTAGCGTTCCCGCTGGATTCGGTTCGCAGCTCTTTCAGCATCGCTTTGTCCCTTCGTGAATTAACGGCGCTTTCAAAAAAGGAGAAGGGGATCTGGGGATCGGCCGCCCTACGGCACTCGTCCTGGCAGGAACTCGGCCAATTCGTAGCGACGGATCTTGCGGTCGAGCGTCGAGCGCTCGATCCCCAGCAAATGGGCCGCCTGGCTCTTGTTCCAACCGGTGGCCCGCAGCGTGGCCAGGATGTGCCGCCGTTCCATTTCGGCCAGCGAGACGGGCTTGAATTCGACGTTCACGGGCGCCGATTCGCCGGTGTCGCCCGTCGTGGGCAGCTTCGAGAGCATCAAGTCCTGCACTTCGATGTATTCGTCCTCCGCCAATACGATGGCGCGCTCGATGACGTTTTTCAGCTCGCGAACGTTGCCCGGCCAGCGATAACGGACCAGATGTTCCATCGCCCGCGGCGAAAATCCGCGCAAGCGGCGGCCGGTTTCGAGGTTGTACTTGTGGAAGAAATAGTTCGCCAATTCGGGAATGTCTTCCGGACGTTTGCGCAAGGCGGGGACGACGATTTCAAGCACGTGCAGGCGGAAATAGAGGTCGCGGCGAAAACGTCCCTCGGCGACGTCTTTTTCCAGGTCGCGGTTCGTCGCGGCGATCACGCGCACGTCGACCTTCACCGGCTCGCTGCCGCCGACGCGCTCGAAGGGGTGCCCCTCCAGCACTCGCAGGAATTTGGCCTGGATCGTGGGGCTCATTTCGCCGATTTCGTCCAGCATCAGCGTACCCTGGTGCGAGGCCTCGAATTTGCCGATCTTGCGGCCCACCGCGCCCGTAAAAGCGCCCCGCTCGTGCCCGAACAGTTCGCTTTCGAGCAGGCTCTCGGAGAGCGCGGCGCAGTTCAGGCAGACGAACGCCCCCTTGCGGCGCGGGCTGGAAAAATGCACCGCCCGCGCCACCAACTCCTTGCCCACGCCGCTCTCGCCGCGGATCAGCACCGTGGCGCTGGTCGGCGCGGCGCGGGCGATCTCCTCGACGACGCGCTCCATCATCTTGCCGCGGCCGACGATCTCGCTCTGCACGCCCAGCCGCTCGCGGAGCTGCACGTTTTCGTCACGAATCTGGTTCAGGTTCTCGGCGAGCTCCTGGCGGCGGTTCAGGTTCTGTAGCGCCACCGCCACCGCGTCGGCCGCGGCCAGCGTGAACTCGAGGTCGTCGGGATCGGGCACGCGCTCCGAGGCGGTCGAGTACAAGTGGACCAGCCCGAATGCCTTCTTCCCCCGGCGGATCGGAGCGCAGATCACGCTCGTGGCGTGCATGTCTCCTTTGCTGTCGCGGCTGCCCAGCGTGCTGTCGCCCATCACGTTGCGGGCCAGCACGGCCTCGCCCTCGCGCAACACGGTGGCCGCCAGAAATGGGGAGATGCGGTGGTACGGCACTTGCGTGTCGGTGCGCGAGGCAATCAACTCCAGGTCGGTCGCGGTCGGATCGCCGGTCACACCGCGGCGCAGGAGGTGCAGCCCGCCCGCGTCCATCCGTGTTCCTTCGAACAACCCCGCCAACGCCAGCTTGGCCATCGACACCGCGTCAGGCGCTTTGGCCAATTCGCACGCGAGACGATATAGCTTGGCGGCGGCGCGGCCCTCCTTGGACGACCCCGCTTCGTCCTCGTCGTCGGGTTCGAGAAACCTGGTTTGGCCGCGGCGGTGGGTGATCGTGGCCGGTTCGGGAAGGTCCAACACCGACGTCTCGCTGCCGCGCAATCCCACCATGGATTCGACGGTGGGCAACTCGCCCAGCAACCCGACTCCACTCGAATCGTGAAAGGCCTTCGACAAGTCGTGGACGAATGCCAATTGCGAATTGCCGATACGGATGATATCGCCGGCCGAGAGGGGGACATCCCCCTGGATGAGGGTGCCCGCGACCGACGTGCCGTTGCGGCTGTCGAGATCGCGCAATGTCCAGCGCCCCTCGGTGATGAAAAGCTCCGCATGACAGCGGCTGCACCTCTCGTCCTTGATGACGATCTGGTTCGTCGGAGCCCGGCCAATGGTCACCGATTGCCCGGGGATCAGCCGGAACACGTCGGTCCATTTGGAGCCTTCGCGAATGACGAGATAGGCCAGCGTCGCGGTGGTCAAATCGGACATGGGAAAATCCGCAGTGGCGCAGTGTCGGGCCGCAACTCTTCCAAATCAGCCCCTAGTTACTACCTTAGTCCTGATAGGGTCGCAACTGCAAGTGGATTGGCGAGTTCCCAACTCGGATTATGCGTCACGCACCCCAGAATGAGACATTTTGCCGCCGCGGGAAAGGTGGTGGCTGGCGGCAGAGCGTTCGCGATGCCTAGGCCAAATAGCGACCGGGGCATCGCTGACGCGCTGCTCCAGCCACCGTGAACGTCTCATTCCTGGCCGGGTGAAGCATATTTTTCTTGCATTCACCTAGTGCTTTGGGGTAGTCTACATGAAACCTACGGATATGGGAGATTCTATCATGTCGATCGAGCGCGCTGGTGTCCTTCGCGGATGGTGGTGGCTATTGGCTGTTCTCGCGGCCTGCTGTTCGGCGGCCTCATGGTGCTCGCCGGTTCACGCCCAAGGCGTTGGCTTTCAACAGGCCGTCGGCGGAGTATCCGTCGATGGGTTTGGCGTGGTGACCAACGTCGAGATCGATACGCTCAAGGAACTGGGCAGGAGGCGGTCGCAGGAGATGCAGCCCGTACAGGGCGACCTGGACCAGCCATCCGAAATGCGCATGGTATCGCTCAGCCAAATGCAGGCCGCGATCGCCGAGGCGCGCGGCGCCGGCAGGGAAATTCCCGATGAGGTGCGCTACCTGGCCGGCATCCAGCGCATTCAGTACGTGTTCGTCTACCCTGAGAAGAACGACATCGTGCTCGCCGGTTTTGGTGAAGGCTGGCTGGCGGACGACCTGGGGAACATGGTCGGCAAGACGACCGGTCGTCCCGTCATTGAACTCGACGATTTGCTGGTTGCTCTGCGCACCGCCGAATCGGCGGCGCGGGGCGGCATTTCCTGCTCGATCGATCCGACGCCAGAAGGCCTAAAGCGAATCCAGGCTTTCATGGCGACCCCATCGCCGACCAAAGCCGATCCGGACTCATTCGCGCGCGGTATGGAAAAGGAGCTTGGCCTGCAGACGGTGACGATCCGCGGCGTGCCGAAGACCAGCCACTTCGCCGCGGTGCTGCTTGCCGCCGACTATCGAATGAAGCGGATTGCGATGGCGTTCGAACGTTCACCCGTCAAGGGGCTGACCAGCTATCTGCAGACGCTCAAGGGGACTGACGGAGGGCTGGTGAACGTGCAACAGCGTTGGTGGTTGTCCAACGACTATGAACCGCTGTTGAGCGACGAAGAGGGCCTGGCCTGGGAACTGCGAGGGCAGGGCGTCAAGGCGATGACTGAGGACGAATTCGTGGCGGCCAATGGAGAGCGGACGGTGACCGGCAAAGCAAACCCGAAGGCCCAGAAGTGGGCCGAGAAGATGACGGAGAAGTACGATGAGTTGTCGGCCAAAGAGCCGATATTCGGTGAACTGCGCAACTGCATGGATCTGGCGGTGATCGGTGCTTTGATCGTCAAGGAAAACCTGGCCGCCAAAGCGGGCTGCGATTTGTCGTTGCTCCTCGACCCATCGCGAGTGCCATCGCGGTACCAGTTGCAAATTCCGCGCCAGCTTCCGACCCTGGCCAACTACATCGAGACCCACCGCAAATTCGTATTCAGCGCCTCGGGCGGTGTGCTGGTCAATTCGTGGGGCGCGGCCGAAAAGAAAGAGCAAAACGCCGCCTTGTCTCCCGCTCGTTCCAAGGCCGGCGAAGGGCGGGCTGATCGCTGGTGGTGGAACTAGCCGAGGTGGCTCCGCCGGCACCCAGTTTTTGGGACAGGAGCGGTACGATGCGACTTGAAGGCATTCTGTCGGCGCGCCTGTTGCCGACGCGCGTGGCCCACCGAGAAAGGCTAATCGCCGTCGCGCTGCTACTTGCGTGCGGATGGTGTTCGGTGGTCGAGGCCCAAATCGGCGTGGGTTTCCGGCAGGCCGTCGGGGGCGTGTACGTCGACGCTCGCGGGGTGGTGAAGAACGTCGAACGCGACGGGTTCAACAAGCTGCGCGAGATGATGTTGCGGCAAATGCAAAAGGTCGACCGCGAGGTGGCGCAGTCGACCGAGCTGCGCAAGGTTTCGCTCCGCCAGTTCCAGGCCGCGATCGCCGAGACGAGCGCCGCCGGCAAGGACATCCCCGACGAAATCCGTTACCTGGCCGGCATTCAGCGCATTCAGTACGTCTTCGTTTTCCCTGAACAGAACGACATCGTGCTCGCTGGTTATGGTGAAGGCTGGCAAGTCGACGATCGCGGCAACATGGTGGGCAAAACGACGGGCCGGGCCGTTTTGAAGCTCGACGATCTGTTGGTCGCATTGCGGACCGCCGAATCGGCGGCGCGGGGCGGCATTTCCTGCTCGATCGATCCGACGCGAGAGGGCCTTGAGCGCATCCAGGCTTTCATGACGACCCCTTCGCCGACCAAAGCCGATCCGGACTCATTCGCTCGCGGCATGGAAAAAGAGCTTGGCACGCAAACGGTGACGATCCGCGGCGTGCCGAAGGACAGCCATTTCGCGGCGGTGCTGCTTGCCGCCGATTATCGCATGAAACGAATTGCGATGGCCTTCGAGCGTTCGCCCGTCCAAGGGCTGACCAGTTATCTTCAGATGCTCAAAGGGGTCGACGGCGCGCTGCTGAACGTGCAACAGCGCTGGTGGCTGGCCACCGACTACGAACCGCTATTGACCGACGAGGAGGGACTGGCCTGGGAACTGCGCGGCCAAGGCGTGAAAGCCATGACCGAGGACGAGTTGGTCGCCGCCGATGGCCGGCGCGCGGCGACCGGCAAGGCAAACCCAAAGGCCCAGAAGTGGGCCAAGACGATGACGGATAAATACGACGAGCTATCGGCCAAGGAACCGATTTTCACCGATTTGCGCAACTGCTTGGACTTGGCCGTGATCGGTGCCTTGATCGTCAAGGAAAACCTGGCCGCCAAAGCGGGCTGCGATTTGTCGCTGCTCCTCGACCCGTCGCGGGTTCCGTTGCGGCACCAATTGCAGATCCCCCGCAAGCTCCCCACTCTGGCCAACTACATCGAGAACCGCCGCAACGTCGTATTTAGCGCCTCGGGCGGTGTGCTGGTCAATTCGTGGGGCGCGGCCGACAAGAAAGAGCAAGACGCCGCCTTGTCCCTCGTCCGTTCCAAGGCCGGCGACGGGCGCGCCGATCGCTGGTGGTGGAATTAGTCGATCTCGATGACCCTGGACAGCGCGAATTTGGCGGTCATAATTGCGGGAGCGCGAATTTCGCATTCTGAGAACCGTTCGCTTTTTGAGGAGACCAAAATGCCGTCGTTGTCGCGCAGGTCGTTTTTGCGAACCGCCGCCGGAACCGCCGGTTGCGCGTTGGTCGGCCGCACGCGGTCGGCGTCGGCCGAAGACAAGCCCGGTGGCTTTCTTCTGGGCATCCAAAGCTACTCGCTCCGCCATTACGACGTCGCGAAAGCCCTCCAGCACGTCCACGAATTCGGCCTGCACGGCGTCGAGTTCTTCGGCGGACATTTCAGTCACGAAAGCTCGCCTGAACAAATCGACGCCATGAAACGGCGGTGCGCCGAGCTGGATATCAAGATCCTCGGCCACGGCGTCAACGGCTTCGGCAAGGACCACGACGCCAACCGCAAGTTCTTCGAGTTCGCCAGGCGGGCCGGCATTCGCAACCTCTCGGCCGACCCCAGCGAGGACGCCTTCGACAGTCTCGACAAGCTGGTGGCCGAGTACGACATCCGCATCGCGATCCACAATCACGGACCGGGCGCCCGCTACGACAAGATCGCCGACGTTCTGGGCGCCGTCAAAGGCCGTCACAAGAACATCGGCGCCTGCGCCGACCTGGGACATTACATCCGTTCCGGCGAGGATCCGGTCAAGGCCATCACGCTGCTCGAGGGCCGCTTGTTCGGCATCCACCTCAAGGACTTCGCCGAGCCGCGCGGCGACGCGCCCGGCGTGATCCTTGGCAAAGGCCAGCTCGACGTTGAGGAGGTGTTCAAGGCGCTCAAGAAAGTCAAGTTCCCCGCCGACGGCTGTCTTTCGCTGGAATATGAGGAACACCCCGAAGACCCGCTCGCCGACATCCGTGAGTGCCTGGCGATCGCGACCGCGGCGGCGAAGAAGGTGGCGTAAGCGGGGACACGGTGATGATGCGGTAATGAGATAAGGGGATGAGGAGATAAGTCTATCATCTCATCACCCATGCCAACCATCGCCGGCGTCCAGATGAACGTCGTCTTCGGCGATCGCGAGCGGAACCTGGCGCGCATCGAGGAGGCGCTGGGCGAAACGGCGCGCCGTGGCGCGTGCCTGACCGTGTTTCCCGAGTGCGCCGTGCCGGGCTATTGCTTCGAAAACCTCGATGAAGCCCGGCCGCACGCCGAGCCGCTACCGGGGCCGAGCACCGAGCGCTTGTCGCGTCGCTGTCGCGAGCTGAAGATCTACGCGGTGTTCGGCCTGCTGGAGCGTGACGGCCAACGCGTATTCAACGCCGCGGCCCTGGTCGGGCCGGAGGGGTTCGTGGCCGGTTACCGCAAAATCCACCTGCCGTACCTGGGCGTCGACCGTTTCACGACGCCCGGCGACCGCCCTTTTGCCGTCCACCCGGCGGGCGAGCTGCGGGTGGGAATGAACATTTGCTATGACGGGGCGTTTCCCGAAGCCGCGCGCGTGCTGGCGCTGGACGGGGCCGACCTGATCGTATTGCCCACCAACTGGCCGCCCGGCGCCCAATGCACGGCCGACTGCGTGGTCCCCACGCGGGCGATGGAGAACAACGTCTACTACCTGGCCGTCAACCGCGTCGGCACGGAGCGGGGCTTCCGCTTCATTGGCAAGAGCAAGATCTGCGACCCCAGCGGTCGAGTGTTGGACGAGGCGCAGCACGAGGAAGAGACGATCCTCTACGCCGAGATCGACCTCGAAAGGGCCAGGCAAAAGCGCGTGATCCGGGTGCCCGGCAAACACGAAATCGACCGCTTCGCCGACCGCAGACCTCAGATGTACGGCAGAATCGTGGAACCCTCGTAGAACGGAATTCATTCCGTTTTCGCTCGTCGCCGCTCGTCTACGACCTGACCGGTCTGACAACCGAATGAATTCCGTTCTGCTCCGTCTTTGACCTG
>DATLQY010000159.1:0-2549 GCA_035534975.1 Pirellulales bacterium | reverse complement strand
CGTCAACGCGCTGGTCGGCGCCGAGGTCAGCCAGGCAGGACGGCAGAGGCCCACCACGCGGCGGCCGACGCTCGTCTGCCGCGACGACATTATACCCCAACGGTTGGGAATCGCGCCCGAAAGCGTCCAGGTCGTCCACCGCGATCTGCCGCTCTTGCGCGATCTGGTGCTGGTCGATTGCCCCGACCCCGACACGACCGAAGCGACCGACGCGCCGGGCACGAACCTGGCGCGGTTACGCGAGCTTTTGCCCCATTGCGATGTGCTCCTGGTGGCGACGACGCAACAGAAATACCGCAGCGCGCGCGTGGCCGACGAGCTGGCCGCCGCGGCGCCGGGGGCCCGGTTAGTGTTCGTGCAAACCCACGCCGACACCGACGAGGACATTCGCGACGATTGGCGGCGGGGGCTGGCCGAGGACTACGCCGCGGGCGAGATGTTCTTCGTCGATTCGCCCGCCGCGCTGGCCGATGCCCAGGCGGGCATTCAACCCCGTGGAGAGTTCGCCCGGCTCGTCGATTTTCTCAGCCGCGAACTGGCCGGCACCGCGGCCAACCGGATTCGCCGCGCGAATTTTCTCGATCTGGCCGGCGAAACGCTGGCCGCATGCCGCGAGCGGATCGAGGCCGGACTGCCCGCCGTCGAGCAACTCGAAACGGCGCTGGCCGAACAGCGCGGCCGGCTCGCCGCGCGCCTCGCCGGCCAGATGCGCGAGGAACTGCTCGGCAGCCGTCGCCCGTGGGAGCAGCGACTCCTGGGTGAAATCGCCGCGAGGTGGGGCTTCAGCCCATTCTCGTGTTTGCTGCGGCTCTACCAAGGCGTGGGGGGGCTTTTGTCGAGCGCCGTTTTATTCCGGGCGCGCACGCCGGCGCAATTGGCGCTGTGGGGGGCGATGGAAGGGGGCCGGCGCCTGCGCAAGGGTAGGCAAAACAACCAGGCCGACACGGCGACCGCACGCGCGGTGGCGGCGGTCTGGAACGAAGGCGAGCTGCGCACCGCGTCGATCATCGTCGATGGCTACGCGGTCGAGGCCGGCCTGCCGCGAGAAGAAACGCAGCTTGCCGTCGTCGAGCGCGAGGCCTCCGCGGTCGCGGCGGCACGGGTAACCTCCGCCTCGGCGGAGCTGCAAACGCTCGTCATGCGGCTCGCAAGCCGGCACACCGGTTGGTTCGTGCGCATCCGGTACGAGCTGGCCCTCGCGGCGATCTTGGCCCTGTTGCTCTACCGTTTCGGCCGCAATTTCTTTTACGACTCATGGCTGGCCGTCGAGTTGGGATTGGCACAGGAGGCGCAGCCCCTGATGGGGACCGACTTCTTCATCGCCGCCGGTTTTTGCCTTGCGCTTTGGAGCGGATTGTTGCTGTGGGGCTTCACCTCGCGATTACGTCGCGGCGTGGCGGCGGAGATCGAAGAACTGGCCGAGCGCTGGAGCAGTCCCAAGCTCGTCGCCGGCATCTTCGCCGGTCTCGACGCTCAATGCCGCGCGGTACACATCTTCCGCCACGAGCGCGAGCGGTTGGCCCACCGCGTCGCCGAGCTCGAAGAGCGGCTGGCGGCACCCGAGCCATTGGGGCACCGGATCGGGCGCTGAACCACCGTCAGTCGATTAGTTCTCCGACCGCTCCGGCCGGGCGTGGCATGTACTTGCACAACAGGATGGCGCCGAAATAGAGCCCGATCAGCGGGATGGCCATGAAGAACAGCGTGTAGGGGTCGGCCGGCGTGAGCACGGCCGAGAGAACGACGATCACCATGATCGCGATCCGCCACTTTTCGATGTAGGTCCGCACGCTGAAGACGCCGATCCGTTCCAGGAACAGCATCACCAACGGCAACTGAAAACTGATGCCAAAGCCCAACGGCAGGAAGATCACAAAGCTCAGCCATTCGCTGATCCGCGGGTCGGGACCCAGCTTCAGCCAGCGGTTGAAGCTGAACAGGAAGTTCAACACCGGCTCGAAAACGAACAGGTAGGCGGTTGCAGCCCCCAACAAGAACAGCCCCATGCTGAAGGGCAGGAAGATGTGGACGTACCGCTTCTCGTGCGGGTAGAGTCCCGCGCCGACGAACGTCCAGATGCAGTAGAAAACCCACGGGCTGGAAAGAACGACGCCCACCACGAGCGACGCCTTCATCCAAATCGAGAATGGCTCGGCGACGCCCAATGCCAAGGGGTTGATCCGCGGGTCATCGTCGATTTCGTGCCACAGAAATACCGGCACCAACGGTCCCTTTCCCGCCAATTCGCCGGGCTTTTTCGGTTGGGCCCCTTGCTCATCGCCCTGCTGGTCGCCCTCGTCGGTCTGTTCCGCCTCCTCCGGCATCGGAGGGAGTTTGATGGGCGCCAGCGCCACCGGCTCGGCCCGCTCAAGTTCGCCCAGAAACTGGCGCGGATGATAATACTTGACCTCGAACATCAAACGCTGGTCTTGGACCAGGGCGTGGATTTCCTCGTCGGTGTAAAACACCGGCTCGCCGGCCTCCCGGCGTTTTTTCGCCCACTTTTCGAACTCCAATTCGGCCTCCGTCTGGTAGTACGTGCCCAGGGC
>DATLQY010000158.1:0-3777 GCA_035534975.1 Pirellulales bacterium | reverse complement strand
GCGCTTCTGAGCCGAAAAGTTACCCACTAAAAAACGCGAAGAGCCAAAAATGTAATCTGTGAAATCCGTGAACTCTGTGGATGAGCTCGTCGTTCTCCTAACGCCCAACGCCCAACGCCCAAGGGACGAGGGGGGACGGGGTGACGAGAAGAGACGGCGGACGGTCCACGAATGACACGAATTGCACGAATGTCGGATGGCCTCTCTTTTTTTGCATTGATATCCGTGTGAATCAGTGTCCATCCGTGGCAAAGCTTCCTTTCTCCTAACTCCTGACTCCTGACTCCTTCGTACTCGGCTTTCGTAAGAAATGTAATCTGTGAAATCAGTGAAAATCTGTGGATGAAGTCCTCGTTTTCCCAACCTCATCGCGTTCATCCAGACAGCGCCTGGCGGACGATTTCTTGGGCCTGGCCCACGATGGCATCCAGATGGCCTTGGTCCTTGAAGCTCTCCGCGTAGATCTTGTAAATACTCTCCGTGCCGGAGGGCCGGGCCGCGAACCAGCCGTTGGCCGTGACGACCTTCAAGCCGCCGATGGGGGCGCCGTTGCCGGGAGCCCGCGTCAGCCTGGCGTCAATGCGTTCGCCGGCCAACTCGGTGGCCTTGACCGAGTCGGGCGACAGATTGCTCAGCACTTCTTTCTCCTGGGAGGTTGCCGGCGCATCGAGCCGAGTGTAATACGACGTTCCGAACCTCGCAGTCAGTTCCTGGTAGTGTTCACCCGGATCTTTTCCGGTTCGCGCCAGGATTTCCGCCGCCAAGAGGTCCATGACCGGGCCGTCTTTGTCGGTGGTCCATGCCGCGCCGTCCCGCTCAAGCAAGGTTGCCCCGGCACTTTCCTCCCCGCCAAAACATAACGAACCCTCGAACAAGCCCTGGGCGAACCATTTGAACCCCACCGGCGCGTCGAACAGCCGGCGGCCGAGATCGTGTACCACGCGGTCGATCATGCCGCTCGTGACCAACGTCTTGCCGATCGCCGCCTGCTTCGGCCAATGAGGACGGTGGCTGAGCAGATAACGAATCGCCACCGCCAGATAATGGTTCGGGTTCATCAACCCGGCCGACGGCGTCACGATGCCGTGCCGGTCCGCGTCGGGGTCGTTGCCGAACGCCACCTGAAACTGGTCCTTGAGCCGCACCAGGTTGGCCATGGCGTATGGGCTGGAACAGTCCATGCGGATCTGGCCGTCGTGGTCCACCGGCATGAAAGCGAATGTGGGGTCCACTTTCTTGTTGACGATCTGGATATCGATTCCGTAGAGAGTGTTGATCGGCTCCCAGCAGCAAAGGGAAGAACCGCCGAGCGGATCGACCCCCAGCCTGAGCTTCGCGGCGCGAATGGCCTCCATGTCGATGACCAAGGCGAGATCCTGAACATAGGGCGTGATGAAATCCGTTTCATGCGTGCCGTCGGCCTTGAGGGCCCTGGCGTAGGCGATCCGTCTGACTTCCCGATTGCCGGCTTGGAGCAGGGCGTTGGCCCGTTGCTGGATCCAATCGGTCACTTCGGTACCGGCCGGGCCGCCGTGTGGCGGATTGTACTTGAACCCGCCGTCGCCGGGCGGGTTGTGCGAGGGGGTGGCGATGAGGGCGTCGGCCAGGTGTTCCCGGCGCGAACGGTTGTACATGAGAACGGCCCGCGAAATGACGGGGACCGGCGTCACGCCGTCATTGCCGGCGATCATCGTTTCCACGCCGTTGCCGGCCAGCACCTCCAGCGCGGTGCGCTGGACCAACTCGGACAACGCATGCGTGTCTTTCCCGACGAGGATCGGGCCGTCGATGCCATGACTCCGTCGATAGCCGCAGACGGACTGCGTGATGGCCAGGATGTGCGCCTCGGTGAACGTGCGGTTGGTTGACGTTCCGCGGTGGCCGCTGGTCCCGAAGTGGACTCGCTGGTTCTGGTCGGCGAAATCCGGCTGGCACTGGTAATAATCGCTCTGGAGCCGCGCCACATCAATCAGCATTTCAGGAGTGGCGGGCTTCCCCGCTAGTGGGCTAATGCTCATGCTTGCGCTCCCAGCCAACCACCCGAAAACCCCGCCCGGCGCAGCCCGTTGACGAGGTACGGACAATGCCGCATCAGCCGCCAGAGCAAGCCGGTGCGGAAATTCTCGATCATCAAGACGATCGGCCCTTGATTCAAACCGCAATGCCAAGGCGACACCCATGGCGCCTGGCCGGATTCGCTCGGGTAGGTTGGGTTGAAAGTGGCCTTGAAGCCATAGGGGTTGTCGAGCTTCAAGTCGATGTCGTCAAACCACTTCAAGACCGAAAGCACGATATCCGGCGCGAAGGGTAACGATGCGACGACGGCCCAAGGTGAGATCGTGCCGTCGTCGGGACCGTCGGGCACTCCGCGAGCCAGGTAATCGAAGAACGACCGGTCCCGGCCCTTAATCCGGCGAGTCACCCAACCGGGGCCGTCGCTCGCCGTAATCCCCCAGCAGTTTTCACCATAACTTTCGAATTGGCCCGGATTGTGGATGGCGTACTGCCGCTGCACGAAGGTCGCCCGCCGGCTGTTTTCGAAGTAATCGATGTTCTTGCCTCGCATGTAGTCGTCTTGGATTCCACGGAAGTCAATCCACAGGTGCGAGAGCTGATGGACAAAGAGCGGGCCGGCGTACAGAAACTCGTGGTCGTAAACCTTTCTCCACTGATAGGTCGAGGTCCAGGCGGCGTAGCTTTCCTCGGAAAGCGGGTGCGTGGGCGACCCAAGTCCGAGCAGGTACAGCAACAGCGCCTCGTCATAGCCCTGCCATCGGTAGCGCAGGAAGCCGCTTTCGGGCTTCCAGCCGTGCGTGACCGTCGCTCCGCCATCCTGCGCCCACTGCCAGTCGGCGCGGCGGTACAGTTCGTCGGCCAGCGCGCGGATTTCGTGCTCGTTCGCCGAATCGTGGTTGAAATAGGCCGCCGCCAGCAACATGCCCGCCAGCAGGAACGTCGTATCCACCGTGGACAATTCGCACTCCCAGACGCGCCTCCCGCTGGTCATGTCGAGGAAGTGATAGTAAAAGCCCTTGTACCCCGTCGCCGTAGGTTCGGTGCCTTGGGGGCTGTTCTTGAAAAACCGAAGTGTCGCCAGCGTTCGCTCGACGGCCTCCGGACGAGTAATGAAGGCACGCTCCACGCCGACCAGGTAGGCGGCCAGGGCCAACCCCACGGCGGCAATGCTGGCAGGCGCTCCGGCTTGAGTCTTGTCCCTGATCAGCCCATTGGCCGGGTTGGCTTCATGTACGAAATATTCGAAAGTTTCGCGCTGGAGCGTGTCGAGCGTCTCGGGAGGAAGGGCCGTTTGCTTGAAGGTTGCGCTGTTGATGGATTCACCGTTCGACAATGTGTCAGCCCAACAATGTTTCAGCTCAGATCTTCAGGAGGTCTACGGATTCGGCCAATGGCCGTAAGTCGGTCAATGATCCGCAGCAAACGACATGCCATGCCAGATGACTGACTTGTCGGGTTGGCGTCTCGATTGTCGGTGCAACGTTTCCAGTTCTCGGGGTAACGTTAGGGATTCGGGGACTCTTCACATGGCGGTTACGCCGTCCGCCCTGAAAGGGCGCGCTGCGACAGCCAGGGGCAACGCCCCTGGTTCGCAGAACGAAAACCTGTTGTAAGCCCCATCGGGGCGCGTGAGCCGCAGTGGCTCGGGACTAAGTTTACCTCCAGAAGAAAGGGTGAGGCGATGAAAGGAGGATAACCAAACGCCGAAGCCTACCTGTGCGGGACCGCACCCGTACAGAACACCTTGCCCGCACTCCGCAA
>DATLQY010000157.1:0-4342 GCA_035534975.1 Pirellulales bacterium | reverse complement strand
GGTGGTGTGGTGTTCGGTGTCCTCAGCGAACGCATTGGCCGCGTGAAGACGATGGTCTACACGATCCTGATGTATTCCGCGTTCACCTGCCTTTCGTCACAGGCCCAAACGTGGTGGCAGTTGGCCGTGCTGCGGTTCCTGGTGGCTCTGGGCGTGGGGGGCGAATGGGCCGTGGCCACGGCGCTGGTCGCCGAGGTGTTTCCACCGGTGGCCCGCGCCCGCTCGCTGGGCATTTTTCACGCTTCCAGCGTGCTGGGCACACTCCTGGCCGTGGCGGCGGGCCAGTGGATCGTCGGCAATCCGGCATTGGGCTGGCGGTGGGGCTTTGCCGTGGGGGCCGCGCCGGCCGTACTCACGATTTGGGTTCGCTGGGGAATGCGCGAACCGGACGATTGGTTGCGGGCACGGGAAACCGCCACCGGCGCGAGGCGCCAACTCGGCAGCTTCCGCGAACTTTTCGACCCCGCGCTGATCCGCCGCACGCTGGTGGGTGTCGTCCTGGCCGGCGTGGGCCTGGCCACGTTCTGGGGGGTTCACATCTATGGCAAGAATTTACTGCTCCGGGACCAAAAGCGCGACTTTATCCGACGGTCAGCCGTCGATGCGACCTACGTGCCCTCCAGCCCGTGGCGGCGTTGGTTCGCTTCGCCGCGCGGGATCGAACCGGAACCGGGCCCGGAGGCCGAGCTTGCGATCGAGCGCCAGTCGAAAGTCGATCGCAAGGTGTTCGAGGACGCCTATGCACAGGAATTCAAGAGCTGGGAAATGTTCGGCATGCTCTTGGTCACGTTGGGCGGCGGGCTGGGGCTCGTGAGCTTTGGTCCCTTGTGTGAACGGATCGGCCGGCGGGGAGCGTTTCTATCGTTCCATATCGGGGGATTGGCCATTTCGCTGTTGTTGTTTCAGTTGCCGGACGGCTGGAGCATGCGTTCGGCCGGGCTGACCTGCTTGGCGCTGGCCGCGTTCGGCTTTCTCACGTTGGGCATGCACGCCGGATACGCCATCTATTTCCCGGAGCTGTTTCCCACGCGGCTGCGCGGCACGGGCGGCGGCTTTTGTTTCAACGCGGGCCGCGTTCTGGCCTCGCCGGTTTTGTTCGCGACCGGCTGGATGCAAAAGCACTGGGGTTACACGCTGGAGCAATCGGCAACGTGCTTGAGCTTCTTGTTCGTCATCGGCATCGCGATCCTGGTGTTTGCGCCGGAAACGAAGGGCCGCGAGTTGCCGCGATAGTTCGACGACCCCCTGCCTGCTGGGTCCAGACGCAATGCGGTATTTCCTCTGACCGGCGCACGTGGTAAAATCGCGTTAGCAACCCAACCGCGCCTAGAGCCATTGCGTTGAACAGGAACGACTTCCAGCAGCTTGCCGATGTGCGGATTGCCGAGGCGGCCGCGTTGCTAGGTCAAGGAATGTACGACGGTGCTTACTACCTTGCCGGATACGCGATTGAATGCGCTCTGAAGGCCTGCGTGGCCAAACTTACGAACCAATACGATTTCCCCGACAAACAACTTGCGAATCGCTGCTTCACACATAATATCGAAGAACTTGTCAAGGTTGCCGGGCTCGAAGCCCAACGCGATACGGACGTTGCTGCCGACGCCGATTTGAAGACTAATTGGACGACGGTGAAAGACTGGAGCGAAGCGAGCAGGTATGCTCGTAAGACTCTGGCCGAAGCCCAGGGAATTTACGACGCGATTACCGAGGCCACGCACGGGGTGCTACCATGGCTCAAGCTACACTGGTAGAAAACCAAATTGAAGACGGGGAGAGACTTGTCGAAGCACTCCTGCGGGCGAACTTCGCCGTGGAGGCCGTTTGCTGGATCAGGACCAGCGAAGATGAGCGATGGTACCTTTATATCGCGTCGAAACTGGTCGACGACAAGGGGCCCGCCGCGGCTTACAGAGACATTCACTTGGCCATGCGGCAAATCCCGGACGTCAGAATCGGCCCATTCGAAGTCAAGGCTATCGGCGCGGCAGATTCGATCACGATCGACGTGTTGGAATTCCAAAGGCGCTACCCTACCCAGGTTCCCGCGTGGTTCCACGGGGCCCGCTTAGGAGACGTCTCGATCGACGAGGCGTACATCTATGCGCCCGTCAGGCCTTGAATGCGAATTGATCTACCTCCATTTGCGCCATACGTGATATTGTGGGGAGTTGTTCGACGTGGCTCGTCGGCATTGCTCCTGACAGCGCAAACGCCGGCCGCGGGAACACGTCATCGGGGAGAAGCGATGCGTTTTCAGCTTACCTACGAGAAGCTCAACGAGCTCCTGACGAATCTCGGCTTCGAGCCGCGGGACGTTACCAAGACCTCCAGCCGCCGTTGGCGACACCCCGAGTCGGGATGCACGTTGCTGTTGCCGGCCAACAAGATGCACGATCCGCCTCGCCCCGCGGATCTCGTAGGGATCAAGGCGCAATTGGGCCTACAGTGCCACCTGGACGAGCATGCCTTTGAGTTATTCGTTACCGAGGGTAGGCTCCCTGTCGCGGCTACCGAGCGACAGTAATCCGCGTGTGGCCGGGAACGCTCCCCGACCAGCGCGGTGGCGCACGGTGTTACAACAGCGGAGTGCCGGCTTAGCGCACGCCGCAACTGGGCCAACGACGATATGTCAATGTTTCGGCTGACCGCTAGCCTTGACGGCCTTCGCGATGACCTCGCGAGCCGGCGGCTGTCCACCATGGCGCATACCCATGAAATGTTTAGTGCTTGCGACAAGCTTACGAAAATGAGGGAATTGTTTCTCATCTCGGCCGAGGCCTTCTGATTTCAGCAAGCCGTTTAGGTCGTTGTTGAAATTTGCGGCAAAGCTGGGCTCATCGAAGACGGAGTCCTCGGTTCCTTTCGAGAGATACTCGTCGATTACCTCGACAGCATGGTCCAAGAGTGCCCCCCGCGCCTCTTCGTTCCCCTCCTTGAACAGGCTCAGCACCGCGGTCGTGATGTGCCGGTGGTTCATCGCGAGTTCCGACCTCGCGAGCACGTCCTTCAGTAGTTCAATGGCCACCATGAAGAAAAAGAACCGAGTCTGACGGCGGGTAAGTTTCGGTGCCCCGCGACCGAATTGGTAGTCTTGAGATGCCCGGTCAAGCAGGAAGGCAGCATTCAAATCCTCAACACCGAAACTCCCGCCGTCCTGGGCTTCCATAATTCGCTTGAACACCGTCCCACCCAGCGCGAAGGCCGCGTTCCTGCCGAACGCTGTGCCCGCCTCTCCAAACCAACCGGAGCCGTAGACTTTCAGGAGATCGAAGGCATTCGCGGATTTCTCGAACTGACGGGTTGAGGGGGCCTGTTTCTGCAATGCGCGTCGCGAGTCCCACCCACCTCGCTGGATTTCAAGGTAGATGTCATACCGTTCGGCCATTGCCGCGGACCAACTTCGAAAATCCGAGTCGAGGGCGATGAAGTCTTTGTCACGCACAGCATTCTGACTGTTCGTGTACTTCGTAATATCGAGGAGCATGCTTTCGCCAGCAACGCCGACCTTAACGATTTTCGCGACGACAACGCCGCGACTGGATCGCTCAAGCCACGCATCAAGCTCTGCATCCGCGCCAGTCCCCCCCGCATCTAGCCGCTCATGAAACACTTCCCAGATCGTCCGCGTCGTTTGGCACCCATTCACAATGGATGGCTCGACAAGCTCAATGACCGTACCGCCCTTCTGCTGGAATTCGGCCACGACGATGGTAATACCGTTGTTGAAGAGCCCGAATCTCTCGGGAACCGTCTCCAGCGTCTCGCGCATTGCCTTATTCACCTTACGGCGCCCTCCGAGGAACTGCCGCACATTCTTCTCGTAGAGTTGGTCAAGCGTGCCCGTCCGCGTTCGATAGTCTTTCAGGAATTCAAACAAGTCCATAAGCGAGACAGAGCCGACAAGGAGCTCATCGCCCGATTCGACGACGCGAGCACGAATTGGCACTCGCAGGCGTGCGTGATCCGCCTCACCACCTTCGAGCACACGCTGGTAAATCTGGTAAATCGAGACCGCCTCGACATCGAATAATGACCCAACACGAGCGCGGCCAAGCGCGCGAACGTCTTCGAGAGCACGCTTCTCCTTGTCGGCGAGTGGGTCGTCCGTACCGAAGACGAGCGTGATGCGGTCACGCTCCGACGCCTGCTTGCGGAATTGCGTGAGCCGAGCGAGCAATCGCTCCGATAAGGACGACAATCTCTCGCGTTGCCCTTCGAGTGTTTCCAGGACCTTCCGACCTTCACGGATGAGCGTGTCTTCTCCACCGAACGCTGTTCCGTACTTGCTCTGCACCAGATACCACATGTGGCCCGTGGCACCATCCTCGTCGCTGTCGTC
>DATLQY010000156.1:0-3794 GCA_035534975.1 Pirellulales bacterium | reverse complement strand
CCCACGGGATCATCCTGCACTTTTGGCGGGTCGTTGATTGTAAAACCACCGTTCCGCGACGATCGTGCCGAAGTGGCGCCGGCATGCGACTGCGTTAGTAATCGTGCGTGGAGGCTTCGGCCGCTCCATGGAGGCGGGACGCGGAGCGTCCAAGACAGCCCGTTCCCACGCAGAGCGTGGGAACGAGGAGACCACCGTTCCGCGGCATTGGCCCCGAAGCGACGCCGGCATGGGACTGCGCTAGAAATCGCGTGTGGAGGCTTCGAGAAGGATGTCGCTGATGAGTCCCGCCGACATGATTACGAGGACCGGCAAGCCGACGAGCCACGAGGTGTTGTAAATGAAGTAGGCGGGAATCGCGACCGCGACCAGCGGCAACAGCCGCGAGCCGATCCAGCGCGCCGTGCGGATGCCGCTCGCAAACGCCCCCAGGTAGACCAACGGCGCGAGCTGCAGCAGGCGCATCACCGGGTCGATCATCGACCACTCGAACGGAGCGGGATGTGTACCCGGCAATGCGGCCCAGCATGCGTACCAGACGATCGGCAGCGACATGGTCGCAAGCTGCAAGCCGATCCCGGTCGACAGCTTGGTCAGAAAGTACGTGCGCCGGGGCAGCGGGAGATGCAGGAGATAGAGCGCGGTCCCCTGGCTTCCCTCCCATGCGGATTGCCGGAAACCCAATGTCATTGCCAAGGCGAACGCGATCAATCCGAACGTGGCCCCAAAACCACTCTGAATGAAGGGAAGCAGCGCTTTCTCGGATAACCCCGGGACCCAACTCAGAATCAGGTTCAGAAAACCGCTCCAGAGCCCGGTCTGGCGGCACACGCAAGCGGCCGACAGCCCAAGCGCCAGGGCGGCATAGGCCCAGGTTTCACGCACTTCTTTGTTGACGATCGCCCGGATCATCGTGTTTTTCCTTCATCAATCATCAACAGAAAATCTCGGTTCCTTCGACCGCCGCGGACGGGAACGGCTTCCCGCACGCGGCGCAGGCGCCGCGGTCCCATGGGACCTTCGCCTCGCAACGCGGGCACTCCTGGCGAAGGGGCCAGCGGCGATGAAGCAGGTAGCCGATGTATCCGGGGACCCCGGTAAGGAAAACGAACACCACCCACGCGATCCGCTCAGGCTTGGAAAGGGCGAACGCGCGCGCCCTGCGCCAAGCCGCCGCGGCGAGCAACGACGAAAGGCCGACGATCATCGTCAACGCGGGCCATGAATTCCTCCGCATGGAAGCCGCGGCGGACGCGTAGCTGGGCTCGCGATCGTTGAGGATGACCATGAACGGTTCGACGAAGGGCAGAATTACCGGAACAGGAAGCGCCCAGCGGAACACCGTGGCGTCGCGCCGTTTGTGCCACTTCCAACTGCCGCTTTGCAGCAACAGCTCGGCGCGGGAGGTAATCGTTCCGTCGGGGCCGATCTGGTAGAGCATTCTCGGCTCAAGCACCTGGTCGTCGTCGCAAACCCACGGCCGGTGGAACTCGGCCCAAGCCCGGCCGTCGCCGACCTCGTACCAGAGGGCAGGGTCCAGACGGTCGGTTTCGCTCGGTATGGGAAACGTCCTGAGCAGGGCGTGTTCGCGATTGAACAGGTAGATCCTCCGCGTCGTCCGCACCAGAAGGGTTCCGTCGCCGAACGGATGGTTCGGAGCTTCGGCCGGTGCCTCGATGATGTCCAGGGACTCGATCGTGTCCGGGGCCTCGAACACGGTCCGGACGAGCCGCGTGCTGAGGTCCACCGCGAAAACGTGGTTCTGGGAGGGGACGTAAACCAGGCGCGACGGAACCCGCTTCGTAATCAGCCCTTCATCACGCACCTTTCCGCGCACGAAATGGATGCGCGCCGAACTCCACCTTGGCGCCGAACGCATCACGTCGTACCGCACGGGAAACGGGTCGTCCGGTGGGTTGGGATCCGAACTGAAGTCCGATCGTCCGATGTAGCCGACCCTCCGCGCGTCGGACCCATCGTAACCGACAAAATAGCCGGCGCCGTCACGCTGGCCGTCGTGGACGAAATACCACTTCAGATCCTTGTGTTCATCGTCAACGAACAGCCTGAGCCGATTTTCCCAGGCGGACGGAAAATCCGACTCGAAAAGGAATAGGAAAAGATCGAATTCTGACCAGCGAGCCATGGTATGCAGCCAGCCCGGCCTCTCCAACAACTGGGTGCCCTGCGCATCGCTGGCGGCGCGGCCATCCAACTCCCGTAAGCTTCCGTTCCGACCGCCGCGTTCGGATCGTCGGATCAGAGGCGCGCCATCCGAGCGGACCACGATGGATTCTTGGGGCGGCCGATCTCGTTCGGGCCCCAGCCAAACCTCCATAGGCGCTTCGCCGATCAGCAAGAGAACGAACCAGAGTGTCCCGAATCCGATCGCGAGCGTCGTCGCCCAGATGAGGCGGCGCAAGACCGAGGGCTTGTTCGAAGTCATTGCGGTGCGTTCCCTTCATCAGCGATGGTTGGCGGAGAGCGGTCCGGATCCTCGGCGCCGACGCTGAATGGTTCCTTCGACCCGCGCGTGTATTCGATGCAAGCGTCTTCCAGGTTCATCTCCAGGACCTCCCAGCCGGCGGGCTTGAGCGATTCGACGACCTCCCGCTGGGGATCGCCGAAGTTCACGATGACGAGCTCCAGCCGGCGGCCCGCTTCCCGGGCGCTTACGAGTCCCTCACAGCCGGGAAAGGCCGGCGGCTTTCCAGGAAACGTGAGGACCACCTTGCGGACGCTTTCCATGAATTGGGCCGTCGGGCAGTCGACGCGCAGCACGCCGTCGACCAGGATGCCGATGCGGTCCGCGACGCGCTGCACGTCCGAGATGATGTGCGAGCTGAAGAAGATCGTCCGCCCCCCGCGCTGAATGAGCTGGATCATCGACACCAGAAACTCGCGGCGGGCGACCATGTCCAGGCCGGCCGTCGGGTCGTCGAGGATGAGCAGGTCGGGATCGGGGGCGATGGCCAGGGCCAACGACACCTGGGCGCGCTGGCCGAACGAAAGCCGGCGGAACTTCTTGCGCGGAGGCAACGCGAAATGGTCGAGAATCCGGTCGAGCAGTTCCTGGTTCCAACGCGCGGCGTGGAAAGCGCGGTGGAACTTGACGGCTTCGGCGACTGTCATCCACCCGACCAGCGGGTGCCCCTCCGCCAGAAACGCGATGCGGCCGCGAACCTCGGGCGGAAGCGCGCCGATCTCGTGCCCGAGCAGCTCGACGCGGCCATAGTTGGGCCGCGTCATTCCCAAGAGCATGCGGATCGTCGTCGACTTGCCGGCGCCGTTTCGCCCCAGAAAGCCATAGACGCTGCCCACCGAAACGCTCAGATTCAGGCCGTTGACGACGCGTTGCGACCCGTAGAATTTCGTAAGCCGCTCGGTCACGATCGCCTCGGTCATGGAGGGCGTTCCTTCACTTGGAGCCTTGCTTGGCGGGGCCCCATTGAAATTGCCGCGACCTGGCGGAAACGAGGCGCGACACCTCATCATCCGAGAAGCCGAGGTGAACGGCTTCGGTCAGCAACCTGTCGATGAGCTCGAGCAGGCGTCGCCGGCGGGCGAGCTTCGTCAAATCGGCCCTCGACTCGGCGACGAACACGCCCACTCCCTGCCGGCTGTAGAGAATCCCAAGGCGCTCGAGCTCGGTGTATGCGTGAACGACCGTGTTGGGGTTGATCACAAGAATGCAGGAAAGCTCGCGCGACGAAGGGAGCTGCTCGTGCGGCGCGAGCCACCCCTTGGCCACGCCCTCGCGCACCTGTTCGGCGATCTGCCGGTAAATCGGTTCG
>DATLQY010000155.1:0-2540 GCA_035534975.1 Pirellulales bacterium | reverse complement strand
AGTGACCTCGGTCCCTTCGAGGTAGAGTGACTCCAACCGGCCGAGGTCTTGTTCTTTCAGGTGTGCCAGGCCCGCGTCGGTGATTGGAGCGTTTTGCAACATCAGCGAGCGCAGACCAGGCCAGCGGTCGACGTGCGCCAGGGCCTCATCTCCGATTCGGCTTTGGCCAAAGCGCAGTAGCTCAAGCCGCCGTAAACCGGTCAATTCGTCGAAGCCGGCGGTAGTCACGTCGGCGCTTTCCAGGTTGAGGATCTTGAGGCGCCTCAGACCGGCCAGCGATTTCAAAGCGGAATCGGTGGCCGTCGTTTCGCCCAGGACCAGCTTTTCCAGGCCCACGAGCTTTCGCAGGTGCGCCAGGCCCGCGTCGCCGACGTGCGTCTTTCGCAACGTCAGCTCCCGCAGTTCCGTCAGGTCCGCAAGCCGCGCCATGCCGGTGTCGTCGACCAGTTCATCTTCGACGACGATCGAGTGCGACTTGCCTCGGACCACCCCATCGACTTGGCCGGCGAATTCCCCGGCGCGGCGCGGCGCGCAACTGGCAAACAGCAGGAGACAATTTACGAATAACAGGGCGGCATGCGATAGCCGGCCCACCGCCACGCCGTTGGTGGGAGTTCGCATTGCCATCAGCGTTCAATGCCGAAGTCGCCGGCCATCTGTCGCCAAACCGCATGGATGTGGTTGGCCGGGTTGCCGGCGCTGTCGGGTTGCGTGTTGCAGAACTCGATCAGGAACGTGGGGCCCTGCAGGCGATAGTAGTGTCCGACGCCCGGCTTGTCGGCGCCGGCCCAGGCGAAATGCAGTTTTTCGATTCCGGCCTCGCGAATTTCAGCCTGTCGCGCCGCTCCCTCGTCGGCGAGCATGTTGTCGGTGTAGGCGGTAATCAGGCTCCGCAAGATGGCGACTTGCTCCTTGGTCATTTCCGACGCCGGCAGACCTTCGGGCGGCGTGTTGGGGGCCTGGGGTTCGCCCGCCCCACGGAGGTCGTTGGGCGCCTTTTCGGCAATCACGGCCTTGTCCCGTTGTTCGGTGGTAAGGGCCGCCAGCAACTTGAACCCCAGCTCTTCCTCGTGTCGCAAGACGCGGGTTCCCTTGGGTGGACCGACGCCGCCGGCCGATTGTACTTCGGCGGGATTGGCGCCGTAGAAGGCGGGCGTGATCGACGCGAGCTTGTCCGCGTCGACCACGAAATTGAGTGATAGGTGGTGCCCCTCGACGCTCCACCCCCAGCGGCCGGCCGAGCCGGGCTCGCCGAAAACCGTGAAGTAGTAACGCTCCGGATCGCGGAGCGGCTTGCCCGGCATCCCCTTTTCCAGCTCTCGCAGAATCTTCTCCAATTCCATGATCGTCGTCGCCTTCTGGTAACCCAGCTTGCTCACGCCCGATTCGAGCAGGGCATGCGCCAGCTTCCGCTGATCGGCGTTCATCTCCTTGATTTGCAGGCCCTTGCGCTTGTCCTTGGGGATGAAGTGCCAATCGAGCCGTGCCGCGTCGTCGAAGGCCATCGACGCCTGCGCTCGTTGTTCGGCCGACAAGGCGGTGAGGAACTTGCCGGCGGCCTGTGCCATGTCGGCGGCGGAAGGCCGATAGGCGAGCGCGGCCATGGCGCCGCCGGAACCGAGCAGAACCAACGCGAGAACGGCAAGCGGCTTACGAGAGAGCATGGTGGGAATTCTCCTGCGGGGCGGGCGGGCTGAAGAATACTACGATAACCGGTGGAGAAGGATGAAGGAAGAAGGATGAAGGATGAAAATTCGCTGGAATCCGGCCTGCTTCACATTTCCGACTTCATCCTTCATCCTTCATCCTTCTTCCTTTTTCCCTCATCCCCTGAGCCTTCGCCAACCCAGGGGCGCGAGTCCGATGACGATGCCCGTCACCATACCGACGGCGTGGGCCATGTTCGCAATCGGTCCCATGACACCCGCCATGCAAAGGAAGAACCAACCGACCATCAGGACGATAAAACGGGGGTTCAAGCGGATGCCGGCGGCCGGGTCGAATTTGTCTTTCATCCACAGGTAGCCGAACAGACCGTACAGCACGCCCGACATGCCGCCGAACGCGGGGCCATCGTACGCGTACTGTGCCAGGTTCGACGGAATCGCGACGGCGACGACGATCAAAGCCAACCAAACGCGGCCGCGGCGCGATTCGAGGATCTGCCCCAGGTCGAACAGCATCCACATGTTGAACAACAGGTGCATTCCGTTCAAATGAATGAAGATCGGCGTCACCAGCCTCCAGACCTGGCCGTGGACGACTTCGGCCAGCGAAGGCGTGACGACCTTGCCCGCCTTCACGTAGGTGCAAATGCTCAGATCCTGGGCGAGGGATGAGGCGGTGTCGCCGAAATTGGAGCAAAACGTCACGGTGGCCGCGATGGCGATGATTCCCAGTGTCAACGGCCCGCGTCCCGTCGCGCCGCGACCCCATTGATCGCGAAGGTCGACGTAGTTCTTGCGTGCTTTCCGGTCCTTGGCGACTTCGTCTCGAAGAATCTGCCGGGCGTTTTCGAGTGCATTCGCGTAACGGGTGTC
>DATLQY010000154.1:0-3812 GCA_035534975.1 Pirellulales bacterium | reverse complement strand
AAGGCCCGCCAGTTCGCCCGACCTCGCTTTGCGGATCAACTCGTCCGGGCACATGTTCGAGTTCCTGACGGTCGCGCTGACCGACGAGCAGATCCGCGAGCCTTGGATGACGAGGGCGCTAGAGTTCTTGCTCGACGCTTTCGAGGCGACGGAAGGCGACGACCTGGAATGCGGCGGACTCTACCACGGTGCGCACGGGCTGATCCTCTATCGCGAGCGCCGTTTTGGACAACCGTTGGCCACCAGTCCCGCAATTCGCCAGGCGGATGGCATTCCCAAGTCGGCGAAAGTGCCAGCCTCGGACGCGCAACCGACGGATGGCGCCGCGCCGGTCGCCACAGACTAGACTTACGTGGTCCTGGGATCGGACGCTCGAGCACTTGTTCGCCTTGCCGCTTGTTGATATGTTCGCGGCACTAACCGCCTGGTAAAATGTTCCTTTGACCAGCGGCGCGTGGAAAACACGAGGTGCGACATGGCGGATCTCGAGGCAGCCGTGCGGCTGCAGTATGGCCGCGCGGCGACGAGCGGTCTTTCGAGCCAACAACAGGGTGTGCGGCAGGTGGCCGAGGCCTTCGGCTATTCGGCAAATGACCTGGCGGCCGTGCCCGACGAGGCGAACCTGGGGCTGTCGTGCGGTAACCCGACCGCGCTGGCGAGCCTGCGGCCGGGTGAAACGGTGGTCGATCTGGGTTGCGGCGGCGGTTTCGACGTGCTGCTTGCGGCGGCAAAGGTTGGGCCCTCCGGCAAGGTCATCGGCATCGACATGACCCCCGACATGCTCGACCTGGCGCGCCGCAACGCCGCCAAGGTCGGCGCCGCGAACGTCGAATTCCAACAGGCGAAGATTGACTCGCTGCCGCTTGCCGCGGCCAGTGTCGATTGCGTGATCAGCAACTGCGTGATCAATCTGGCGGCCGATAAGCCAGCCGTGTTTCGCGAGATTGCGCGCGTGCTCAAACCGGGCGGACGCCTGGCGGCCAGCGACATCGCGCTCAAGCGGCCGTTGCCGGACGAAGTGCGCGACGATCTGGCCGCGTACGTCGGCTGCATCGCCGGGGCAATCTCGATCGACGCCTACCGCGAGGGTCTTCACGACGCGGGACTGAGCCAGGTCGATGTCATCGACACCGGCGCCGACTTGAACGCCTACACCTTGGTCGAGGGGCAGGCCGCTTGTTGTTCACCCGGCGCGCCAGGCGAGTGCTCGCCGGGGCTGCACCAGCAACTGGCCGCTGTGCTGCTGCGGTTCAATCCCAATGACTTCGCGGCCAGCGTCAAAGTGTACGCCGTGAAGTCTTCAGGAACGCCGGCCAAATAGCATCACTGACGAACAGTCCTTCGCGTGTCAGCCGCACGCGCTTCCCATCGTCGGTGAGCAATCCCATGGCAACATAACGCCCCAAGTCGGGACCGACCAACCAGTCAATTTCGACGCCAGTGCGGTGGGCGAAAGCCTGCCGCTCGACCCCTTCCAACCTTCGCAAACCGAGCACAAGTGCCTCGCGCGCACGTTCTTCCGGCGCGAGCGTTTCGCTCTCGGCGACAGGCGACTCGCCGGCAATGACCCGCTTGAGCCAGGTCGTCGTGCTGCGATGGTTCACTTCGCGGCGTCCGGCGATGTAACGGGCGGCGCCGGGACCGGCCGCGTAGTACTCGTCGGCCGCCCAGTAGATCTCATTGTGCCGGCAGCGCCGTGCCGGTCGGGCAAAGTTCGAGACCTCATAGTGCTCGAAGCCGGCGGCGGAAAGCGTGTCGATTGCGGTGGCATACATCGCCCGCTCAGTTTCCTCGTCGGCGCGCGCCAATTTACCCGAAAGCAGCCGGCCCCAAAACGTCGTGCCTCGCTCGAACGTGAGGCCGTAAGTCGAAACATGGTCCGGTCCCAACTTGAGTGCGGCGAGCAGGTCGCTCTCCCACTCCGCCGGCGTTTCGTCCGGTGCGGCGAAGATCAGGTCGAGCGACACGGCCGCAATCCGTCGCCGAGCGAGCTCGAAACTGCGCACCACGTCAGCCGACTCGTGATCGCGTTCGAGCCTGCGGAGCTTAGTGGCGTCGAACGATTGAGCGCCTAGGCTGATCCGCGTCACGCCGTGCTCGGCCATGATCGCCAGCCGCTCGTCGTCCAGTCCCGCCGGGTTGGCTTCGACGCTGAATTCATATTCCTGCCCCAGCACGAACCACTCGCGAACCAGCGCCAGCAGTGTGGCCAGCGCGGCCGGCGGCAGGTGGGTGGGCGTGCCACCGCCGATAAACAACGTCTCGACCCGCCTCGGCCGCTCGAGCCATGTCAACTCGCGCTGTAGGGCGGCAAGATACCGCTCGACCAGTTCATCGCGCCCCGCGACCAGCGTGAAGTTGCAATACCCGCACCGTCGCGCGCAAAACGGCACGTGAATGTACGCGGCGCGCGGCGACAATGCGGAAACGGTCGGCATGCCGCCATTGTACGTCCCTTGCGCCGGCAAGCGTGAGACTCCATTGGGCAAGTTCCGCCACAACCCATCGGGGGCCAACTGACGGAACATTAGGCCGCGCTCACCGCCGACGGCGCATTGTGTTGGCGGGCAATCTTGGCTTCGATCTCGCCGCGGTTGACGCGGACGTCGCGCGGCGCTTCGACTCCCAGCCGCACGCCGCCGCCTTGAATCTGCACGATGGTGATGGTGATCCGGCCGTCGACGACGATGGTTTCGTTCGTCCTGCGGGTCAAAACAAGCATGGGTCGGTCCTCCGTTCTACCGATTCTGGAAATGGATACCGTGGCGAGGTTTGTTCATTAGTTCACTTATATCGTATCGGTGTACGCGCGTCAAGATGCCTTTCTTCCCGCGGCTGGGAATTTAATTGATGATTCGCACTTCATCGCCCAGTCGAATCACGCTCTCGCCTGCGATTTCCGCCGATCGCGTATTCACCGCCAGACGATAGTAATGGTCGAATCGCGAACGCGCGGCCCAGGATGGCAGCGATCGCTCGCGTCGCGCGGCAAACGTCCGGGTAAAGATCGACGTGACGTCGCCCGTTAACGTGTCGCGGCTTGGGACGACGCAGCGTTGGCACGGGTTCGTGCCATGAAACCGCGTTAGGCCGATTTCGAAGGTGACGACCTGGCCCGCTTCGCGATACAACCGGTCTTCCCAGAACGGCTCAACGCCGCCGATTTCGAGGTTGGCCCGGAATCGCCGCCGCACCTCGTCGAGCGAAATCCCTGGGAACCAGCCGGCTACCGCCTCCAGCGTAGCGGTGCTCACGACGGTCGGGCCGGGCGCGTCGGTGTCGTCGGGCCAACCGCCGGCGGAATTTTCGACAAGCTGTGCGGGGCCGGCCAGGGCGAAATAAGTGCCCAGCCAGCGCTCCACTTCAGCCCGGCCGGCGTCGAGATCGAAATGGCGCGGTGGGCCACCCTTCGGCCCTGCGTCGAACAAAACGGTGCGACATTTGACGTCGAAGGTCGAACGGAGGGTATGCACGGCCGGCGTCCGCTTGCCATTGACGACGAGTCCTTCATGGTCGCGGATCGCGAAGGTCCGATCGTGTTCCAGCGCCCCATTGGCCAGCACCCCTGCGCGCTCGACCACGACACCGTCGAGCGACTTGATCGGGTAGAGCACAATCCGGGCAACGTGGGGTTTGGACATTGGTCAATGACCAAATCGTGAGCTATATTTACCTATGGTTCTACCACATTGGGCACGGTGAGACGAATCCATGCCCCCCGCGACGGTTACGTTTCCCGCGCTCTCCGGCTTGTTCACCGCCCGCGCGGCGACGCTTCCTCACAAGGCCGCGCCGACGGGCTTTCACACGCC
>DATLQY010000153.1:0-3032 GCA_035534975.1 Pirellulales bacterium | reverse complement strand
CCGCGATCAAATCGGCGCCGGCGGCGAATCTTCGTGGGAACCTACGTGCCCGTTACCGCGCTTGCGGCGCTGACCACGAATTTCCCGCATCATGAAGCTGATGGCGTGACCGTATTCATGGACCGCGTCGACGTAGTTTTTGCGTTCCGCGGCGGCCAGGGCGCGGGCATCGAAGCCATTGAAGCGGTGCCAGTCGATCGACCAGTTTTCCTCGGTGGCCGCCTCGCGCAACTGATCGACGACCTTGGCCAACTTGTCGACGAAGGCGTTGTTCGTCAAGCAAACCTTCGAACTGTGGGGGCCCTTGCCGAGCCGCTCCCCTCCGCCCTCGCCGGCCGTGTCCGCCTCGGCGCCCAGCCAGCGCACCATCACGATTACGGCAGCGACCAAGGCCAAGGCCCCACTGCCCATCGCCACGGTGTACTTTTCCAACATCGCCATCACCAAGGTCACCAACGACAGAATGCCGACGACCACCAGCCCTAGCGGCCTGGTCGGACGTCGCTTCGCGCCGGCGGCGGCGTGCGCGACCGGCAAGGGCGCCGCGGCCGAGGAGGGGGGTTGCGACATGATCCGCGCGACGATCACCGTAATGTTGTCGGGACCGCCACGGAGGTTGGCCAGATCGACGAGTACCCGCACGGCCTCCCGCGGCGTAAACGTGCCAAGGATGACGCCAATTTCCTCGTCGCTCACCTGCCCGCTCAGGCCATCACTGCACAGCAGAAACGCGTCCCCCGCGGCCAGCGGGAACGGGCCCTCCAAGTCGACCTGCACCTGCGCCGCGGGGCCCAGGGAGCGCGTGATGATGTTCTTGGGAATGTAGCTGGGGATTTCGTTCTCGCTGAGTTTGCCGCTGGCCATCATTTCCCAGACCAGGCTGTGGTCGAACGACAGTTGTTCGATGCGATTGCCGCGCAGGCGATAGACGCGGCTGTCGCCGACGTGGGCCACCATCGCCCCGCTGGGCAAGAGCAGCAGCACGCTGGCCGTGGTCCCCATGCCGCGGAAGTCGAGATTGGCCTGACCTCGGCTGTGGATCTTGCCGTTGGCGTCCTCGACCGCTTTGCGGATCGCCACCGCGGGCGGCTCTTCGAGTAGCTTATTGTAGGTGTGCGGTACGGTGTCGACGGCCATTTTGCTGGCCAACTCGCCGGCCGCGTGGGCCCCCATGCCGTCGGCCACCATGAACAAATGGCCACGGCTCCCCCAGGAGTCTGGAGAATTGGCCAAAAGCACCGCGAAGGAGTCTTGATTGTTCGACCGGCGGAGTCCGATGTCGCTGAGCGCGTCATGCTCCAGCCAGTTCTCCCTGTTGACGGGTGTTTGGTCCATTTGGCTGGGGAATCACTTCCAAACGCATCGCCGAAGGGCGGCCACCACTTTCTCGTGGGAAAATTGTCTCATTTTCGGCCGAGTGAAGTATAGCTCGCCGCGCTGGCCGATCCTAGCCGCCCGGCGAAAAAGACGGCCTACCAAAAAGACGGGCTACCAGGGGAACCGACCTGGAAGCACATCACAGGGGCGTCTATACTCCCACCCCATTTTCTGCCTTTCTCAGGGCCGGACCGAAGCTTGCCTTGCTAGCACCTTTACCTCAATGCGCTCGTTGGATGGATGCCGCCGGTTGGCTGGCATTGGCATTCGTTTGCGCCGGCGCATTCGGTTGTGGAGGAGTGCAACGGCGAATTACGATCCGTAGCAATCCGCCCGGCGCCCAGGTCTACATCGACAAATACGAAATCGGGCGTACCCCCTGTTCGGTAGGTTTCATTTATTACGGCAAACGCGAGTTCAAACTCATCAAGGACGGCTTCGAGACGTTGACCACCACCAAGATGATTTTTCCACCCTGGTACGAGTTCATCGGGATCGACCTCATCTCCGAGAACTTCTCGCCGTTCGAAATCCGCGATGAGCGGACGTATGACTTCCAACTCATCCCGATGCAGGTCGTGGGCCCACAGCAACTCATCGGCCGGGGCGAAAACCTGCGGCAGGCGACGCGAGCCGAAGGATTGGCAATTCCGCCACCCACTTCGCCTGGCGTAACCCAACCGCGCAATTTCGGTCCCATGCCCTCCGGCAGTTACCCTCCGCCGCCTGGCAGCTTCCCCTTGCCACCCCCCTCGCCCCAGTCCGGCTTCGCACCGCCCCAGCCAGGACTTTTGCCACCGCGGAATCGGTACCCCTTGCCGGTGCCGCAGTAAGCCTCATTGTGGAAAGATGAACCGCGTGAGGTGATAGAAGACCGGCGCGGCGAAACACATCGAGTCGATCCGGTCGAGCACGCCGGCGTGTCCTTCCACCAGCGTGCCGTAATCCTTGACGCCGCGATCGCGCTTGATGGCCGACATCGTCATGCCCCCGGCGAAGCCCATGGTCGTTATCACCATCGACATCAGCGAGGCTTCCCAGGGCTTGAAAGGCGTCGCCCACCACATCACGGTGCCGAACAACGTCGCGCAGCCGACGCCGCCCAGGTAGCCCTCCCAGGTGCGGTTCGGGCTGATCGCCGGTGCGATGATGTGCTTGCCCAGCGTCTTTTCGCTGAGGTACTGGAAAGCGTCGCCCAGCGTGACCACCAGCAGGAAAAAGAACAACAACCGCGCGTTAGGGGCCTGTTGTGGCGCCGCGATCACGGGGGCCAGGGCGACTGCCCCGGCGGCGGCCGCCGCCGGCGGCGGGGGCGGCAGCTTCAAATAGAGCAGCGCCGGCGCGTAACTCAAGCAGTAAACGCAGATCATCAGTCCAGACTGGATCTTCGCGCAGCGCTCCAGGTACCGCTTGAAATCGCCGGCGAAGGCAATCCGCGCGGGAATGAACAAAAAGGCGTAAACCGGGATCACGACGCTGAACAAATCGTAGAGGTTGCACCCGATTAACACGTATTGCAGCGGCGTGAACAGAAAAAATACCCAGAACAGCGCGCGGTGGTCGGCCATCCGTGTGGGTGTGAGCGTAATGAACTCGCGCAGCGCCCAGGACGACAGGAACCAGAACAACGCCACCGTGACGCCACGGCCCAAGAG
>DATLQY010000152.1:0-7184 GCA_035534975.1 Pirellulales bacterium | reverse complement strand
AATGACCGGATTCCGACCGTGTCGTTTTGGATGCGCAAATTGCGTGCCGAATTCACTCGATTTGATCGCGATCGGCGATTAAATTCCGGGGCCGTTGCGTCGCAAAACTTGTGCCGAACAGGATTGCCTCCGTGGCGTTCCCATGCAGAGGGTGCGATGGCCGCTCGCCTAAAGCCTCCAAGCGGGCTGTTGAAAGACTTGCTCAATCGAGCAAATCCTTGGCCACTTGCCGCAAGCGCTTCAGGACGTGCGACTTAGCGGTCCAGACGGCCCCTTCGGAAATGCCCAGTTCCGCGGCGACGTCCGCCGCCGTCCGCCCCTGGAGCACGAATGCACGGAAGGCCTGCCAGGTCGAGGGCGCAAAGTCCGCCGAGATCGTCGTCAGAAGCTGGTGAACGACGTGCTGGTCGTGTTCGCGGTCCCATATCCGGCTCAACGCGCTCTGGTCGTCGGTGAGTTGGTCGAGCGTTTTTTCGAAGTCGCTGCCGCCCGAGACGGGCAGGTATTTACGTGCCCGCCAAAGCTCGCGCAGGCGGTTCGTGACGATGCCGCGCAGCCACGTGCGGAACGCGCCGCGTTGGCCATTGTGCCGGAAGTTCGGAACTTCCCGCGTGACGAAGGCCATGATCTCTTGTACGAGGTCGTCGACATCGGCCGATTGCAGGCCGTGGCGGCGGAGTTGACCGTGCAGCCACGGGGTGTAGAGATCCACCAGGCGCCGCCATGCTTCGTCGTCGGGCTCGCGGCGCAAGCGCTCCAGCAAGCTGACCGGAGTGGTGTTCATGGCGAGGAACAATGCAAAATGAGAAATGCGACAGCGGTCGATGCTCGACGGACCCGAGGCCCGAGTGCGGAGGTCAACTCTTTGGTTTGCGCCGCCGCCTGTCGCGCGCCTGCTTGCGCGCGGCTGGGACCGCCCGCCTCCCATGCTTACGCAGCAGCGCGTCCGCCCAGCGCCGGTCGCCGGGCGCGAGCGGCGGCTCAAGTTCGTCGCGGTAGCTGATGTCTTCGTCGTAACCCCCATTGCGATAGCACTGGTCGACCAGAGCTTGCACGTCGAGCGGCACGTCGGCATCGGATTCCCGCAACGGTACTTCAATCACGGGCAAACGCTTGCGCAGCGGTACGCGATAGATTTCCCCAAGTGTGCCCGCCGCGCGGTACACGCAGACCCGAAACGTGGTGCAGTACGAAGCCGGGACCATGGATTCTGGGACCGTCAACACCCAAGGGCCCGCGCGGAGAAGGTCGATCTCGACCAGGTTGACGCCTCCCTCGCGGCACTCCCGCTGTTTTTGCTGGTACAGTTTGCGGCCCGGACCCGGTATTTTGTTCGATGGACTAAGGACTTCGAGCACTGTGACGACGCGCCGTCCAGTGGTCAAATCGATGATTTCGATGAACCCCTGCGTCACCGGTTCATCGGGCAGGCGGATGCACAATGGCTCGGCGACGGCTACCCCACTCGCCGTTGCCGGAACGGCTCGTTTTCGATGGCCTCTTTCCACGACTCGGATGTCAGGGTACATCGCCCGCTTCTGGCCTTCGGGCAATTCGACGAACACTCGCTCCTCGACGCGGGCACGCAGGTCGCCCGGCAGGACGCCCTGCAGTTGGTCGCGCGCGTAGGTGATCAACGTGTGATGGATATCACCCCAGAACGATTCCAGATAAGGGTCCATACCCGGAAATGGACTCGCCATTCGGCTTCCTCTCGTTCATGAATCTCGTCGTGGTCGGACGATGGAGTATAACTCGCGGGGACTCACCACGGCAAACTCCTTGGCAACCTCCCCGCCGCGCGGTTATGCTGGCCATATGCCCAACCGCCTCAACCGTTCGATTCCGCGCCGTCTCGCCGGCATTCATCCTTTCCGCCTTCCGCGAATTTCGCCCGAGGATCAAAATCCTTCATCTTTTGCCTGACGAGGCGACCCCGCTTCGCCGGCAGTGTCCGGCGGCCGGATCGACATCCGCGACCGCAAGCGTCTTTTACGCCATCCAAGAAAAGTGAAACACGACCGATGCCCCCCGCGGCACCTTGAACTGCATTGCCCCACCTGCGGCGCGTCGCCTCCGGCGGGTGCGATCTGGATTTGCGGACAGTGCGGGGCAAAGTTCGACACGTTCGACGAACGAGGCGTGTGCCCGGGCTGCGCAGCGCAATTCCCGGTAACGCAATGTCCCGCCTGCCATGCGCGGCACCCGATGGAAACCTGGGGACCGCCAACCGCCGCTGTATAGGTAGGCACCGGATACTAATAGGCATCACGCACCAATAGCCGTCTTCCTAACGCCTATCGCCTAACGCCTATCCCCGCCTCCTTCCCATGAAACGCATCGTCTGGCTCACCGACATCCACCTGAACTTTCTCCCGGCCGAAGCGGCGCGGCAGTTCATTGAAGGTGTCGCCGGTTTGGGCCCCGACGGCGTGCTCCTGGGGGGCGACATCGCCGAGGCGCACGACCTGGTCGATCGATTGAAACAAATCGCGGCCCCCCTGCCCTGCCCCGTCTACTTCGTGCTCGGCAACCATGACTTCTACCGCGGTTCGATCCGCCGCGTGCGGACCGAGGTCGCCGAGCTATGCTCCACGACGCCCAAGCTCGTCTGGCTCACGAGTGCCGAGGTGGTCGAGCTCACGCCGGAAGTCGGCCTGGTCGGCGACGATGGCTGGGCCGACGCCCGGCTGGGCGACTACGAGCGCTCGATGGTGATGCTCAACGATTACCGGCTGATCGAAGAGCTGGCCGGGCTTGGCAAGGCCGAGCGATGGCAACTCTTGATGCGGATGGGCGACGAGGCGGCCGAGCATGTGCTCAGGGTGCTTCCCTTGGCGCTGGATGCCTATCCGCACGTGATTTTCCTGACCCATGTGCCCCCGGTGCGCGAGGCCTGCTGGTACGAGGGGCAAGTTTCCAACGACGAATGGCTGCCGCA
This sequence comes from Pirellulales bacterium, assembly GCA_035534975.1. Lineage (GTDB taxonomy): Bacteria > Planctomycetota > Planctomycetia > Pirellulales > JAICIG01 > DATKSN01. The sequence goes on along the minus strand of DATLQY010000152.1, from coordinate 4,243 downwards.
CTTCACTTGCCAAGCGGTCGGGCAAGTGCTCTTGAAGGTCATGCACCAGCGGCCCGATCGAAAGCTGACCGTGCTCTGCGGCCACACCCACAGTCCGGGCGAAACCTGGCCACTGGCCAACGTGCAAGTTCTCACCGGTGGGGCCGAATACGGCCATCCCCACATTCAACGGGTGTTTGAGCTCTGACGGCCCCATAGAACGGAAATCATTCCGTTTCATTCCCGTAGAATTATGTTCCAATCCGCGGTTTGCGTCGCCGTCCCATTGGCGCCCAACAAGGGCATAAACCACGTCGCCGATTGCATATACGATCAGCCGCCCGCCGCCGTGAGGCCGGAATTCGTTTGACAGGCCCCAAGTGCCCGGTAAAATGAAGCAATCGGAGGTGTGGCGGCCGTTGCGACTGCGCGCTCCCCTGCACTTTCGTAATTGATCCCGCCCGGCGCCGTCATCAGTGGGAGCGCCGCAAACATGTTGGCATTCCCGCTTTGGCTGCTTGCGAGACGCTCGGCCCATGAGTCTCCTGTTTGGTTTTGGAACACATCCTTGGGAGATCCTCATCATTGGAGCGGTGATTCTGTTGTTGTTCGGTCATAAGTTGCCGAGCCTGATGCGGTCGATGGGCCGGAGCGTGGTGGAGTTCAAGAAAGGGATCAAGGAAATCGACGAAGACGATGGCGAGGCGCCACCCGGCGACGAGAAGAAGTAAACCGGATACGTGCGTCAACGAACCTGCAAACTGAAACCCCTTGGGTGATTGCCATGTTTGGATTGAACTCTATGGAATTGCTGATCATCGGCGGGCTGGCGGTGCTGTTGTTTGGCAGTCGGCTGCCGGGCGTGGCCCGCTCGCTCGGCAAGAGCATGACCGAGTTCAAGCGCGGGCTAACCGACATCCAGGACGAGGTTCGCAACAGCGATGGTACTGCGTAGCTGGGCGATGGTACTGCGTAGCTGATGGAATCGAGCCGAGAACAGTGCGAAAGAATAAATAACAGTGCAGGTCTTGAACCTGCCAACCTGAAACCCCTTGGGTGATTGCCATGTTTGGATTGAGCCCTGTGGAACTGTTGGTGATCGGCGGGCTGGCGGTGCTGTTGTTCGGCAGCCGGCTGCCGAGCGTAGCCCGTTCGCTCGGCAAGAGCATGACCGAATTCAAGCGCGGGCTGCACGACATCCAGGATGACGTGCGCTCCGTCGATAGGGTGCCGTCGAAGTCGTCGCGGTTCCACGAGATCGACGACCGCGACGAGGCCACGGCGCCCAAGTTCGAGCCGCCCGCCGCCGAGCCGACGGTGTCCGAGCCGGTGGCGGCTGAAAAGTCGGACAACATGCATGAGGCGAACGCTTTTCACGCCCAGCACGACGGTGTCCAGACCGGCAGTTGAAGAAGCCTGCGTCGCCCCACCGCAACGGCTCCGCATATGGCGGGACGTCCCCTCGCACCCGCCGCAAGGGCGTCGGTAGGGAACGCGCTGCGTGGCGCTGCGCGTTTGGCGAGCCGGCTTCGCACCCACCACAACAGACCGCCAATGAATGTGTTCGTCTCGTTCCGCCGAGAGAACCCATCGACTTCCGTGCCGGGCTGGCCTATATTATCTCGCCGAAGGGCGGCTAGCTCAGTTGGTCGTTATCGCGAAATCGAAAAACCACCGTAAAACACGGTGGTTTTTTCATTTACGGCGACGGACCTTTACGTTCCAACACGACCTTTTCAGCCCATTTCGGCTGCTTTCCAGGGACAAACAGGGACAATCTTCTGGCACGGCCGTTACCGACCGAATGGACATGTTGCGATCCCCTCTCCAGGCTTTGCCCATTAACCTCGTTCTGCCCAAAAAGTCGGCCGTCTGCCCAAAAAGTCGGGGGGGGGGGCACTTCCGGCGCTCTGGAAACCCATTAACGTACAGGAGAACGCCAACGCCAAGAACCACCGCTCCGCAAAGAAAATTCTGCGCGGCGGTCCAGGTATGCCCAAGGAACAGACCCATGACGCCGACAACGATCGCCCCACTTCCTGCGAACAAGCAAAGGCATACGGCGATTTTCTGTGGTCTGGTTTTCACCATCGCCTATCCCTTCCCGTTGACCAGCTTTTCGAGCGGCACGCCAACCGCCTTGGCGAACCGCCGCAGCATCCCGATTTGCGGGTCTCGCCCCTTCAAGAATTGAGACACGCTCTTGCGGGCGCTGGCCGGCGGGTAGCCCATCGCCTCACCCAGCCGTTGCTGGGTCCAACCGTCTTCGCGCAGGCGGTCCCAGATTTCCCGGACGCGGGACATCGCGGGATCGTCGGGTTTGATTGCTCGGCCCATCCCGTAAGTCTATACGTTGTAGACACGTTTGGACAAGCCAATTTCAGCGGAAAATGCCTGCAAAAAAGAATCGAGCGCGGATAACCACCGCTACCGGGTGGGAACTCGCGATCCGCGAATTTCAGTCCAGTATTCTGGTACTGGGTCGATAGTGTGTTGCTGGGCGCGAACCGCGGCGCGCGCTACCGGAATGCCGCATTCTTGTTGGCGGGTTGCGCCTTCTCGAACTCTTCGATGCTGGCAAACTCGGTGATATCGAATATGCCGTCAATCGCGACCCATATTACCTTACCCGTCTGCCACTCGTCGGGGTGGTCATTTGCGCCAGTTCCCACCAAAAAGTATTGTCCGGCAAATCGCTGAACCTTGGCATTCTTGAGTACCGCAATCGCCCCCGCGTCGGTTTTCGAGCCAATCGCGATGATGGCGCCCTTGAACGGTGCGACGGCGGAGGCGTCTTTCTCGCCTTGTCCGTCGGCATTTCCGGGTGCGGTTGCCAGTAAGCACACCAGAGCAATGGCCGCCACGCTGGTCAGAAGGGCTAACTTTTTCATGATACATCTCCTTGGTCTCGGTTGACGAATTCGCCCCGATAAGGGCTGATTATGGCATGCCTCAACGCTCAAGCAAGTCACTGAAACGAGATTTATGCCGAGCTTGAACCAGACCGAGGTCTTTAAGTCGCGTGCGATGATTCGCGTTCCCGCCGAATGTAGAGATAGCGGGCGACAATGCCGCCAATAAATCCCAGCAAGAGCGACCAAAGCATCTCGCCGATATACAGCAAACGATGGGCGTCATTGGGCTCTGCGCCGAAGGCAAAATCCAGTCCCCGTGCATTGATGAACTCCACAAGCAATCTTGTCGTTGGGAGGAGTGCGCTGGAGTAGCCGGAATGCATGTGTAAGTGACGAAAGCACATATATCCCCATGCGGCCAACGCAAAACCCGCCCAAAACGCCCGGATGGCATTGCGGCAAAAGAGCGCCCCTATCGGAACAAAAATCAGAACCACCAGACCCGCTGACGCAACGACTGAAACCCAAAACACGTTTGGCTTCGCCACTGCAGCGCAACCAATGGCAGTAGCCGCTATAAACCAGAACAAGGCCAGCAGGGAGAAGCGGAAGCGTGGCATGAGCTAACCCCCCTTCGGCGGCTTCTTGGCCTTCCGTGCTGGCGCCTTCTTCTTCGCCTTTGGCGCCGGCTTGGCAAACGTTTTATCTTCGACCTTGTCGAGTATCTTGAAGTCCAGAAGTTCCAGCTTGATGAACGTCTCGCCATCGCGTTTCATTTCGATTTTCTTCGCTTGTTTGATGCCGCCGAAATCCTTGAAGTCGCTAAAGTAGGATTCCTGGGTGAACTCTTGACCGATAGATTCTGGGTCTGACATAACTGCGACGACCTTGACGGGCAGGCCGCTCTCTTTGTCGAAATAGATGGTGAAGTCTTTGCCCACGGGAGGTGTCACCTTCACGCCAGCGGCTGGCTTATCACCCACCTTCTCGTCGCCCACAGCTTCGGTCTGAAACTTCGGGTCTTTTCCCTTGAGCGGCACGAGCGTGAGGGCCATTGATTGCGAATAGATGCCGTGCTTTTCGTCGGCGAGCTCCTCTTCTTCCATCTCCATCACTTCCATCTCGCCTTCTTTGCTCCAACCTTTGTCGCCGTCAATCACTAAGACTCTCGTGGATTTGTTGCCGTCGAAATCCTCTTCATACGTCGATCGCATTCGGTCGAGCCCATCGGTCGTTTGCTCAATTTTGAATTCGATTTCGTCATCGCCTGAACCCGGTCTATTCACCAGCAAATGCCGCGCAGCCGCTTGACTTTTTGATTTTGTCCGTAAAATCCAGCATCTGCAAGGGGTGCCACGGACGATGAACGGAGTCACCGTATGGGTGAAGCTCAGAAATGGATGTTCGAG
>DATLQY010000151.1:0-2689 GCA_035534975.1 Pirellulales bacterium | reverse complement strand
CTCGAACATCCATTTCTGAGCTTCACCCATACGGTGACTCCGTTCATCGTCCGTGGCACCCCTTGCAGATGCTGGATTTTACGGACAAAATCAAAAAGTCAAGCGGCTGCGCGGCATTTGCTGGTGAATAGACCGGGTTCACATTGTCCACCCGGAACCGCCGCAGCCGTCGGCTAACGACGCTCGCGACGATGTCGAGCCGAAGCAGCCCACGATGGTTCTCCCGGCACCGCATGTTCTGTTGGTCGTTTGCCAAACGAGCAACATCCATCGCGAGATCGTGAAACTCTTACGCGAGCTGGGTATCCCAGAGCCAATCGTCAGCGGCGGATGGCGCGGTGCGAACTGAATGGCTCGGTCGGTTCGTCCAGCTCAGAACTCAGGTGAGTTCAGAGCTGTCCCAGTTACCAGTTACCAGTTACCTGTAACCTGTCCCCCGCCCCCGTGCATTACCCGGACGACACGATCGCCGCCGTCGCTTCGCCGCCGGGAGGCGCGGCACGCGGCATCGTGCGTGTCTGCGGACCCCAGGCCGTCGACTTCGTGGCAACATGTTTCGAGCCGGACCATGGTCCGAACTCTCATGAGTTCCCCGACGATCGGCTCGACATCTCGCATATTCGGAGCTATGCGCGTCAGCCAACGGCCGAGTTGCGCACGCTCGGCTCGTCGCCTCCGCCCCGTCGTGGGGGAAACGACAAGGAGCCATCGCAAAAGAGCCCGGTTCATGGTACAATCGCATAATGAAAACACTCGATGCTCCCGTTCTCCACCGTCTCCTCGAACCTCTCGTCCAAATCCTCACGCCCGATGTGGCCAGGAAGCTCGTCGGCTACCGCTTCGACGCCAAGGCGCAGGCGCACATCGACAAGCTGGCCCGCAAGTGCAACCAGGGCCGGATTTCCGACCAAGAACGCCGCGAATACGAGACCTACGTCCAGACGATCGACTTCATCGCGATCCTCCAGGCCAAGGCTCGTGCATGTCTCAAACGCTCCACCGACTCCTGATGTCAGGATCCCTTCGGCAATTTGTCCGCGAGCGGGCCAGCTTCCGGTGCGAGTATTGCCAACTTCCCGACTTCGCCGCGCCGGCATCCGCTTTTCACGTTGAGCACGTGTTTGCCACGCAACACGGCGGTTCCGATCATCCCGACAATCGCTGTTGGAGTTGCCACCGCTGCAACCTGCACAAGGGGCCGAACCTAAGCGGCCGCGACCCGCTGACGGACAACATCGTCCGACTGTTCGATCCGCGCCGCCAGTCGTGGCAGCGACATTTCGAGTGGATTGGGGCCATCCTTGTCGGCCGCACGCAGACCGGGCGCGCAACCATTGCTGTCCTCGACATCAACGAACCTCAGCGCGTGGAACTGCGGCAGATCCTGAGGGATGAGGGCGAATGGCCGCAGGACTGACCCCTATCTCCTATCCCCTCACCGTGCTTCACCCAGACGATACGATCGCCGCCATCGCTTCGCCGCCGGGAGGCGCGGCACGCGGCATCGTACGTGTCTGCGGACCCCAGGCCGTCGACTGCGTGGCAACGTGCTTCGAGCCGGACCATGGTTCCATCTCTCATGCGTTCTCCGACGAATGGCTTGACATCTCGCATATTCGTTTGCCCACGGCAGTTTCCGGGCGGTTATGGCTCGTCGGTTTCCATTCGCCCATACCCGCCGATCTTTTGCTCTGGCCCACGTCGCGGAGCTATGCGCGTCAGCCGACGGCCGAGTTGCACACGCTCGGCTCGCCTCCGCTTTTGGAAGCCGTGCTGCGTCAAGTCTGCGCGGCGGGGGCGCGGCTGGCTCGTCCAGGCGAGTTCACGTTGCGGGCATTCCTGGCCGGCCGGCTCGACCTGACGCAGGCCGAGGCGGTGCTGGGCGTGATCGACGCCGCCGACCGCCGCGAGCTCGATACGGCGCTGGCGCAACTGGCCGGCGGGCTGGGCGGACCATTACGCCAATTGCGCGAGCGATTGCTCGATTTGTTGGCCCACCTCGAAGCGGGGCTCGATTTCGCCGACGAAGCGATCGAGTTCATTAGCGCGGCCGATTTGGAACGCCAGCTCGCCGCGGCCGCCGACGAAGTCGAACGCCTGGCGGCCCAGATGGCATCCCGCGGCGAAGCTGCGCGCGCCATCCGCGCGGTGCTGGTCGGTTGGCCCAACACGGGCAAAAGCAGCCTCTTCAACTCGTTGGTCACCCACAGTCCAGTGGCCCACGGTCCGACGAGCGCCACGCCGGCCATCGTCTCCGACCAGGCCGGCACCACGCGCGATTGGCTTCGTGCCCGGCTCGATCTCGGCGATCTGGAGTGCGAGCTGGTCGACACGGCGGGCGTCGATCCCGCCGAAGGCGGCGGCCAAGGCATCGCGGCATCCGCTCAATCGCTGACCGCCCAACAGCGATCCCAGGCCGATGTAGAACTATTCTGTCTCGATGGGACCCGGCCCTTGAATGCCTGGGAGCAAGAACAGTTGCCGTTGCCCATCGACACGGTCCATCTTGTCGTGTTGACCAAGACCGATCGACCGTGCGTCATCGACGTTTGGCCGGGCGCGATTGCCACGAGCAGCCTGTCCGGCGCGGGTTTGGACGAACTGCGCGCCCGCCTCCGCGCCGCGGCGCTGGGCGCGCGGATCCATTCCTCACATTTCGTGGCCGGCACCGCGGCACGTTGCCGCGATA
>DATLQY010000150.1:0-11197 GCA_035534975.1 Pirellulales bacterium | reverse complement strand
GATGAGGTACCGGGCGATCGCTCGCTGCTTATGGGGAGCGGCAAGCCGGATGTCACGTCCGAAGAAGCGCTGGCGGCGTTCTCGAATTTTTATCCGGGGAAGTCACACACGATCGAGCGATGCCTCGTCCATAACTGGGCGAAAGATCCCTGGGCGCCGAGCTGCGAACGGCATTCGTATCCCCTCGGCACGCTCCGGAAATTCTGGCCTCATGTAATGGAACCGGTGGGAAGAATCCATTTCGCCGGATGCCACGCCGACAACCTTCCCTGGGGAATGGACGCCGCCACGCGCTCAGCGAATCGCGTCGCGCAGGAGATTGACGCAGCGTAAGTCGGGTGGCTTTCGAGAAGCAGTTTCGAAACTCGCAAATCGTGATCGGGTGGTGGGGTCGGGCCAATGCAAAGGCCCCGAAATAAACCAAGTCCGCGAATGAAGTATTTGGTTCTTCACCAGAATTCGTGGGTCGATTTTGCTTGTAGAGGTCATCGTTGGCCCCGAAAAACCACTCCCCGCCCGAGAAAAACATGCTCGAACCGGCTGTCGCCGCCTCGGAGCCTATCATGGCCGCTTCGCACGCTCGAACCTCTCACCGAATTTCTGCATTGCGCTTTGGTCGAACGAGCGAGATGCTCGCCCGTTGCGGCGGCGCGCTCCTGGCCTGCCTGCCGGCAATCGCGCTGGCCCACCCGCCGGCCATTCCGTCCACCCGCGTCGATCCGGCGGAGGAAGCCAGGATTCACACGCCGGCCGGCTTTCCGCACGAGGGAAAACCGCGGATTTACACGCGCGACAGCCCCGCCCGGCTGCATGTCACGATTACCGATCACCCGAGATCAGAGCCGACGCCTTGCCGCGTGAACATCGTCGGAGCCGACGGCAATTTCTATGAGCCGCGCGACAATGTGCTGGCCAATTGGAGTTTACAGCGGGAGGGCAATCGGCTGGGTAAAGGGCCGTTTCGCTATTACGGCTGGTTCTTCTATACGTCCGGCTCGTTCGACGTCGAAGTTCCTCCTGGAAAGACGCGCGTCGAGGTTTGGAAGGGCTTCGAGTTCCAGCCGGCAACGCGGACGGTGCAACTGGCGCCTGGCGAGAAATTGGATCTGGCATTGCCGCTCGCGCGCACCGCCCCGCTCGCCGAGTTCGGATATTACTCGGGCGACACGCACATACACCTCCCGCGCCGCGATTCGACGGACGACGACCGCGCCTTGGACCTGATGGAGGCCGAGGACATCCAGTATGGCTACATGCTCTCAGCCAACGACGGTAAAAGTTATAGTGGTCACCGGGAGCTCCAGGTGATCGCCCCGCAGCGGGCACTGGGCCCCGACGCGGTGGCCACGCGTGGACTCTACAAAATTGCCTCGGGCCAGGAATACGTCACCAGTTCGTATGGCCACATTGGCCTGTTGCTGCACCGGCGAATCGTTTTGGAGGGGCTGACGGTCGAGCCCAACCGCTGGCCGCTGCTGGGGCTGATCGGCCGGGAAACGCGCAAGCTGGGCGGCTACTCGTTCAATCTGCACGGCGGCTACTCGAACGAGATCTACATTGATTTCGCCCAACGGGCCACGGACGGCGTGGAACTGTTGCAGTTCGCCGAGTACCGGGGCATCGCGCTGGAAGGCTGGTACCGGATGCTCACGATTGGCTATCGGTTTCCGGCCCTGGGGGCCTGCGACTACCCCTATTGCCGCGTTCTGGGCGATTGCCGCACCTATGTCTACAGTCCCCAGCGTCCTGATCCAGTCCAGTGGGTGCGCCGCGCCGCGGCGGGCCATAGCTTTTTCACTACCGGGCCGATGCTGCTCCTGGAAGTCGATGGTCATCGGCCAGGCGACGTGATTCGCCGCGGCAGCGGCGAATCGGCGACGCTGCGCGCGCATGTGCGCGTGCGGTCGGAAGTAGCACCGGCAACCGAGGTCGAATTGATCGTGAATGGGCGGAGGGTCGCGCGGCGCCAGGTGCCGACCGATCAGGACGGGAAGTGGTTCGATTTCGACCACCAGATTGACGCTCGCGAGCCGCTGTGGATTGCGGCCAGGACCTGGTCGCCCTCGGCATCGGGACAACCCGACGGAGAGGCCCATACGAACCCGGTCTATGTGACCATCGACGATCGGTTGCCGTACAGCGAGGCGGACTTAAATTGGCTCGTTTCCAGGACGGACGAACTGATCACCGAGCTGGATCGCCGCACATTCGAGGAAAAGCCGGCGGCGCTGGAATTTTATCGGGCCTCGAAGGCCGCTCTGCTGGAAGTCCGCGAACACCACGGCCAACGTCTGACGGACCAAGGACAGGAAACGAAGTGAACACGAAAACCATCAACTCGATTGTGGGAATCGCGACCAAACGTGGCTTGGCCCTGACGCTGCTTATTGCGCTCTTGGGCACGTGGGCTCAGGCCGTCGAGCGGCCGAACATTCTGATTATCGTGGCAGACGACCTGGGCTGGCACGACGTGCCGTGGCATCGAGCCGAGTACGCGATGCCAAACCTTGACAAACTGGCGCGGCAAAGCCTGCGGCTCGATGCCCATTATGTCCATCCGATGTGCAGCCCCACACGGGCCGCACTGCTCTCGGGACGTTACGCCAGCCGCTTCGGCTGCGTCGGCGCGCAGAACGAGCGAGTTTATCCGTTCGATACGATCACGCTGGCGACGGCGCTGCGCAGCGTCGGCTATGCGACGGCACTGATCGGCAAGTGGCATCTGGGCTCATTGCCCGAATGGGGACCTAATGAGTTCGGCTTCGATTACTCCTACGGCTCGCTGGCCGGCGGCGTCGGGCCGTATGACCATCGCTATAAGCGCGGCCCCTACACGGAAACTTGGCACCGCAATGGCCAGCGAATCCAGGAGGAAGGACATGTCACCGACCTGATCGCCCGCGAGGCGGTGGCCTTTCTCCGCCGCGACCACGCCGCGCCGTTCTTCCTCTACGTGCCGTTCACGGCCATCCACATTCCGATGGACGAGCCGCAGCAGTGGCTCGACAAGAACTCGCACATCAGCGATCCGGGCAATCGACTGCGGGGCGCTTGCGCAACGCACATGGACGATGCGATCGGCGAGCTTCTGACGGCCCTGGACGCAACCGAAAGGAGGAACAACACGCTGGTGCTGTTCTTCGGCGACAATGGCGCGCACGGCCCTTATCCCAACAATGACCCGCAATATCCCAACCCCGAGCAGTACCCCGCCTTCAATGTCAAAAATGACAACGCGCCGCTGCGCGGCTACAAGTCGAGCTTGTACGAAGGCGCTATTCGCACGCCGGCATTCATCTCCTGGCCCGGACATCTGCGGTCGGGCGTCGTTGACGAGCCGCTGCACGCCTGTGACTGGATGCCGACCCTGACGAAGCTGGTCGGTTACCAGCCGCCACGAGATCTTGGTTGGGACGGCAGCAACGTCTGGCCGCTACTGACCGGCGAATCGACCACGGGCGAGCCGCGCACGCTTTATTGCCTCGGCGCCAACAGCCGCGACCAAACGGTGCGCCGCGGGCCGTGGAAGCTGCTCGTCCAAGAAAAGGCCGATGTGGAATTGTTCAACCTGGCCGAAGACATCGGCGAACAGAATAACGTCGTCGCCGAACATCCCGCACTGGTGGCCAATTTGAAGCAGCAGATGAAAGAGTTGGCAGCGCGTGATGGCGACAGCAAAGTCACGGATCCGCACAAGCGTCCGTAAATGCAGGTCAGAGACTCATGTCCCCCACGAATCGGGAGCGACCTTGATTGAATGCCAATCGCGGGAATGCAACACCTGCAACTGAACAAGGAACCCCAGTCATGTGCGATCGAGATTTCGATCGGCGGGAGTTTTTAGCCGCCGCTCCCGCGGCGGGGCTCCTGCTCGCATCGTCGAAGGCCGAGTCCACCGAAGAGAGCGCGCCTAAAAAGACCCTGTTGTTCATCGGGGCTCATCGCGACGATGCCGAGTTCGGCGCCGGAGGGCTGATGTTGAAGGCCCTGGCAGCGGGCCACCGGATTGTCGTTATCCAGGCCGTCAGCGATTACTCAAACTGGCCCCCAACGATCGGCAAGGAAGCGAAAGTCGCGGCGGCGACGCAAAAGATCGCCCGCGACATGGGCGTCGAAAAGATCGAACTCGGCTATAAATACCACCGAGCGCCGGTCGATGACGAAATCAAAACCCGCATCGCGCGGATCGTCGACGACATCAAGCCCGATATCGCTCTGGTGATGACCGAAACAGACTACTGGACCGACCACGCCAACATCGCCCGGGCCGGAAAGGACGGTGTCATGTTTGCGCACGGCTACCTGGGCCGCACGGTCAAGCAGCCTGAGTGGATTCTGGCCTATGCAGCCGGCTTCAATCAGACGTACGAGTTTCAGCCGGATGTGTTCGTCGACACGACAGAGGTTGTCGAGGACGTGGCACGATTGTGGTACGACATGGCCGGCGCGCTCGTCGAAGGCAAGCCGAGCATCCTGGGCACGCTGACCCTGCGCGGCGCGAAGAAGCCGATGGAGTTGACCGGTCACGGCGAGCAGGTACTGGCGGCGCAGTGTCGCTGGGGGGCAATGTGCGGAGTGCATTATGCCGACGCTTTCCGCGCCATCAAGCGTCCAGCCGGCCAGTTGTGGTAGTCCGGCGGCCAGCCTGCCGCCGCGAAGCTTGCCAGTCATTGTTGGAGAACGATCTTTAATGCGCACCTTGCTTTCACGCCGCGCCTGGCTGCACAGTTCGATGGCTGCTCTATCAACGGCGGTCACTGTCACTTGGAGTGATCTGGGCGGGGCCGCGGCTGCCGGCCCGAGTCTGCCGTCGGTCCCGCTGAATCATTTTCCACAGTCGGTGCATGAATATTATCTTCGCGAAATTCGCGAAGCCGAACGCCGTGGTCGCGAGCGGCAGGCGGAGCTCAAAACCAAAGGCGACGCCGAGGGCTACGTGCGGGAGGCGCGGAGCAAGATTGCGCGCTGCTTTGGTGCATGGCCCGAGCGGACGCCCTTGAACCCACGCACCACGGGCGTCATCAAGCGCGGTGCGTACCGGATCGAAAAAGTGATCTTCGAGAGCCGTCCGCGGTTTTACGTCACCGCGAACTTGTATGTGCCCGACCATGCGGCGTTTCCAGCACCGGGCGTGGTCGGCGCCTGCGGCCACTTCGCCAGTGGCAAGGCGTACCCCGAGTACCAATCGTTCGCCCAGGGCCTTGCGCGCCAAGGTTACGTCGTGCTCATCTTCGATGCCATCAGCCTCGGCGAACGTTTGCAACTGCCCGGTGCCGATCTCAAGTCACGAATCGGGGGCGGCAGCCGTGAACACTCGCTGCTGGGCGATCAACAGTTTTTGGTGGACGAATTCCTGGGCTCGTGGTTCGCCTGGGACGGCATTCGCGCGCTCGATTACCTGCTCAGCCGCGAAGAAGTCGACCCGCGCCATGTCGGCGTCACCGGCAATTCGGGCGGCGGCATGGAGACGACCTGGCTGTGCGGGGCGGACCAGCGTTGGACGATGGCAGCGCCCAACTGCTTCATCACGACCTTTTGCCGACTGTTCGAAGATGAAGCAAGCAACGACACGGAGCAATGCCCGCCGCATTCGCTCGCACTGGGACTCGACCATTGCGACTTCCTCGCCGCGCTGGCCCCCAAGCCGATCATCGTGCTCGCGCAAGAAGAGGATTTCGTCGACGTCCGCGGCACGATCGAGGCGTTCGACCGCTTGCGCCGGCTTTATGGCCTGCTCGGCGCCGCGGACCACGTCAAGCTGTATATCGGTGCCGGCGAGCACGGCTATCCCCAGCCGTCGCGCGAGGCCATGTACGGCTGGTTCAACCATGCTACCGGCAGAGGCGACGTGTCGGCCGAACCGAAATTGACGCTTGAAGACGAACGCGCGTTATGGTGCACCAAAACAGGCCAGGTGGTGGAACTCGATAGTCGGCCGGTTTATTCCTACACAAAAGAGAGCGCCGAGCGCCTGGCCGATGCTCGTGGCGGCGTTTCGGGCGAAGCGCTTCGTCGGGCAATTGTCGATGTCCTGAAACTGCCGGCGCGCCGAGGTCCGGTCGATTATCGAATCCTGCGCATGCAGGCGGCCGGATATCCCCTGCCTTTCGCGTCGTCCTATGCGCTGGAGTCCGAGCGTGGCATTCCGGCCGTCGTCTATCGGCTAAACGAGGCCAATCTGTATTCGCGGCCGCCGCGGCAATCGAACCCCGCCATACTTTATGTCGCCCACGACTCAAGCGATATGGAGTTGCGTGAAGAACCGTTGGTGCGCGAGGTCCTTAAGGCCGATTCAACCGCCACCCTCTACACCTGCGACGTGCGAGGTCTCGGCGAATCGCGTCCCAACACATTTGGCCAGGATTCCTACAAATCGTCCTACGGTTGCGACTACATGTATGCGATCCATGCGATCATGCTTGACCGGCCCTATCTCGGCGGCCGGACGCATGACGTGCTTTCCGCGCTCGACTGGCTCTTGAGCCTTGGGCACGGCGGAGTGCATCTGGTGGCCAATGGCTATGCGGCCATCCCGGCCGCGCTGGCCGCCGTGCTGCACGATGGCGTTGGCAAAGTCACGCTGAAGCACGCGCCGACGTCGTACCATGACATCGCCAAAGTCGACCTATACAAGTGGCCGCTGTCCTCGTTTATCCCCGGCGTGCTCAAACATTTCGATCTTCCCGACGTCTATCGCGAATTGAACTCCAAGAAACTGCGGCAGATCGAACCGTGGGATCCCACCTGCGGCACGCACGAAGGGTGATCGCGAGACAACCGTGCAGATGGTCGTCGTTTCACAAACGCCCCACCGCCAACGGTTGTTAATCGTTACCGCCCATCGCGGTATGGCTTCGCGCTCCGGTAGAGATCCAGTCGCTCGCCGGCCCGGCGCTGGAACTCGGGGTCCTGCGCCCAAAGGTCGAGGGCCTTCGTCTGCCACTTGACCGCCGAGTCGAAGTCGCCGATTTCGGCGTAAGCGGCGGCGAGCGTCTCGAGAAAAGCGGGTCTTTTCCAGCCGGTCAACTCACAGGCCTTCGTGGAGGCTTCGACGGCCTGGGCCCCGTCGCGGTAGCGATCATCGCTCGACGTGGCCCAGCGCCAAGCGAGGCTGTTCAACTGCTTCGCCTCGTTCAAGGTGCGGCGGCGCTTCACCTGAGTGAGATCATCATCGTCGCTTCCTGTGCCCTGGCCGTCCGCATGGTCAGTTTCAGCAGACTTGGCAACCGGTTCGTCGTCGTCGCTCAATGGCTGACACGAACGTACCGCTTCGCGAAACCTCGCCAGCGCTTTGCTGAAGGGCTTTTCGTCGATCGATTCCTCGGAAACCGCGCCGGCTTGTTCGTTGTCGCCGGTTATTTGTCGCGCGGCCGCGGTCGGTTGCGTGAATGCTGCTTTGGAATTCGGTTGATTGCCGCCGGCCGGCATGCCCGGCGGCGTCGACCGCAACTTGGGATCGAGCCGAGCGGCATTGGCAAACGACTCATACGCCCCTTGCACGTCACCTCGCTTGCCGAGCAGAAAGGCGTGGTATTGATGAGCGGCGGCGAGTTTTCCATCGAGCCGGATCGCGTGTTCGCAGTCGGCCAGGGCCGCGTTGTCGTCGCCTAGCACGCTCCAAAGGTACGCGCGGAAGAGGTAGGTTTGTGCCCGTGGATCGAATCGCATGGCGTCGTCCAGGTCGCGCAGCGCCAAGTTGTAGTGTCGTTTCATGGCCCAAAGCCATCCGCGCGCAAAGTACGCCGCGCCCTGCATCGGCGAGCAACGCAGCGATTCGCTTAAATCGCGGATCGCCGCGTTGTGCTCGCCTAGGGCCACGCGCGCCTGTGCCCGCAGGAAGTACGACTCGGCACGGTCTGGATTTGTTTCGATCGCCTGATTCAGGACATCGATCGCCTCGCGGTATTCTCGCTTTCGGATGTGCAGCAACGCGGTCGTCTGCAACCCTTGCGCCGTACGCGCGCGCTCGAAGTTGGGTGCCGCCATGCTCGCCTTCGCGTCGTCGGCGCGATCGGAACTCGTTCGACAAATCTCGGTCAACGCCGCCGCGTAGAGTTCCACCGCTTCCAGCAATTCGGTGCCGGCCGAAAGTGGCCGCCGCCGTCGCCACTGCGCGACCGCCCGTGAGTAACCGGCCACGGCGCAGGTCGGGTCGAAACGCATGGCGTTGGTGAAGTCGTCACAAGCCTCTTCAAGGGCCCCACGCCCCAGGTAAATGCACCCGCGCGAGCAATAGGCGAATGCCGTCGGCGCGCGGTGGATCTCATCGGTGAAGAACTCGCCGGCCTGAACTTCAGCGACGGCTTCATCGCGTCGAACCCATCCTCCCGACACGCGCAGCCACTCTCCGCGTGTCTCGATCACCTCGAAGAGCGTGCCAACCGTTACGGCGACGACTTCCTTGGCGTTCTTTTCCGGTCCTTCATGAATTCTCGCGTCGCGGTGCTTGACGAACACCCACTGCCCGAGTGACACGGCGGAATCGTCGGCGGACAGCGGTTGTGTCGCAACGACGAACGACACGCAGAGGAAGACTTGTCTCATGGCTTACCTTTCTTTTTTGGCGACGGTCACTCTTGCGGATCCCGTTCGCCGCTCGGAAGTCGCAATCGCGAAACGGTCGATTTCACTCCCCTCCAGGTCAAGCACCCGCACCATGAGTCGGTCGGCAAATACGTCGACGATGCCGAAGTGGTTCACGCCGGCGCGAAAGCAGGCCGTCCGCTCGTCGGTCCTCTCGTCGCCATAGAGCTTGCGGCTGCCGCCGCCGCTGACGACGTAGGTGATCCCGTCGAGCGGCTTGCTCCGGTCGTAGTAATGGTGGTGACCGGCGAGCACCAGCGTCGCACCCGTGTCCTTCAACTGTCCGTGCAACCACACCCGCCGCAGCCATTGGTTCGCCACGTCGCGCCGGCCGCAGGTGAACACCGGGCGGTGCAGGCAGACGATGGAGGTTCCAGGGTGCTGCGCGAACTGCCACGAAAGAAAGCGGCCTTGTTCGCTCCAGGGGGCGAACGAACGCTCCGAATTGAGCATCAGAAAGTTCAACCCATCGTGTTCGAAATGATAAAAGGTCTCCGGCAGCTCGGGAAAATACTGCCGGAAGCGAATCTCGCCGCGGTCGTCGTAGCACGGCATCCGGTCGTGGTTCCCGACGACGGGCACCAGCCGCAGCTCGTGCCGCTTGGCGCGCTCGATCAGGTCGATCCATTCGTCGTCGCGGTCGGCGTGTTCGACCATGTCGCCCAGGTGCAGCACGAATTTGACACGGGCCGCGCTCAACCGTTCGAAGATCGGCTCGACGATCCCTTCTCCCAATTGGGTGTCGCCGACGAAGCCGAACGACCAGAGTTTCTCACCGGCCAAGGGGAGCGACTGGTTCGACTCGCCCACCTCCGGCACGGCCACGGAAACGGCATACGCCACCGCGGCGGCCGCAACGGCCATCGCCAGCCGACCTGCCCAACGGACGCTTCCGCGATTCAAGAGTACGCTCCTTCGTAAGGGGATACGTGGACCAAGAGAGGCGACGGTTTCTTAAAGGGGATACGGGGATGAAGAGGAGATGGGGGGATGGAGACGGGAGGATGAAGGCAGGCCATTATCCACGCGTGTTGGTCATTGACTCCGTATCCGTTGTCCCGTTTTTAAAACGAACATCCCCGTATCCCCTCCGTATCCCCTCATCCCTCTAAAAAGAATCGTTCCATTCGTGTTGGTCTTTTCCTCGCGTGTTGGTCTTTTCCTCGGAGTGGGGCGAAGAAAAAACGCAGCCGCCCCCGCGACTTTGGGCGGCTGCGTCTTGCGGGGAGAATGTGGTCACTAGCTGCAGGTGCCGCAGCAAACCGGCGTGTTGCCGAATGAGATCGTGCAGCAGCAACCGGCTTCGAGGCAGCTACTCATGCACTCGCAGCAGGCTTGCAACATTTCGCAGCAGGGCTTGTCGCCGCTGGTGCAGGTAATGCAGCAACCGTCCTTGGTGACCTCGCACTTGCAGTTGCCGCAACAGAGGTTGCACTGGCAAACGGTCATCCCGTTCATCGTGCAGCAGCAGCTACACATTCCGCCGGCGAGCATTTTGCAGAGGTTCTGCAAGGCGCCGCAGGCGACCTCGTCGTCGCACGAGCAGGTCATCTTGAAGCCGCCGGCGCACTTGGCCATCTTGATTTCGCACCGCGGGACCATGCAGTAATTGGTCATGGCGGGCATTCCGGGCGACATCATCGGCGACCCCATGGTCGAACCGGGCATGGCCGACGTCCCCGTGCGCTCCATCATCATCATCGAACTCGACATGGACAAACTCCTTTTCTGTGGCCGACGCACCGCCAAGGCTCGACGCGAGCACTCCTTGCATCGAGATTGCCCGGCGACATCGTCCGGCCGGTAAAATCCTTGCGAGCCTCCGATTGTCCGGTGGGCGCGCCGCTTGCTGGAAACAACTGGCCTCCCGTGGTTTGGGTCAGCAAAGCTGCACAAAATGTAGCAATTTCACCGAAAAATCACAAGCTCCATTGAAGTCGTTTCGTGCCAGATAAGCCGCGCCGTTCCCGCGATCTCATGCGGCGACGGCCAACGAACGATACATGACTAAGGCAATGAAGTTACTCGCGAATAGTGCCCAATTTCACAACGACGATCACGAACAGGCCATGGCCCGCAACCGCATTCGCTCCTTCGCCCAGGCTTGGGACGGCCCTGAACTACCTGACCCGGCGGACGTTCCGGCCGGCTTCGTGGTGATTCCCATCGAGCAATTGCCGCTCGAAATGCGGCAGAGGGTCGGCTGTTGCGGCGAGCTTTACCGGATCGCGTACGAGCAAGCGCGCGCCGCCGTCGACGCGGCCCACTTCGGCCTCGATGAATTTGCCCCTTAGCAGCCGAGCGAAGAACGGCTTAACGCGGCATCGGACCGTGCCGGGCAAATTCAGAATTCTACGCAGGCGGATATCGTTCCAGGTAGCTCTTGCCGTCCGACTTCGACAGCTTCCAGCTTGCGGCTCTCTCGTCGCCGACGAATATTGATGAAGCAACGTCGTCGCAGGTCTCAATACGATCAGCTTTGACTGAGCCTTTTCCGCACGATCAAAAGGAGTCGGCCGGTGTCCCCGCTGACGATTTCGCTGGAAGAAGTCGAGCACCTCTGCGCGCTCGGGCGGTACCTCGCGCAGTGACTGGCGGACGGCGCCAATTCTGC
>DATLQY010000149.1:0-7399 GCA_035534975.1 Pirellulales bacterium | reverse complement strand
GCCTTCGGCGGCCAGCCAACTCGGGGCCGTCATCGGATTGAAACGGTGGCGCGGCGTAGACGCACTTTAGCCCGTGAAACTGCTTCACCTGCCAGACAAGCTGGCGAGGGGTCGGCTGAATTCTACCTCTCGCGATGGCGCACGGCGTTCATGTCGTACTCGCTGAATGTGCCGACGTAGTAGCCTGGCTCCAAGTGGGGCCGTTGGCCCAGCGCGTATGCCAGGTTGTTGAGCAACGCCAGCGCGATTTCATCGGGCGATTGGTCCAAGTTACCACGTAATGCGACGTGTAGGTGGTCGGGCATTACCGACAAAATCGAGATAGCCCAACCCTTCTTGGCCGCGATCCGCACCGACGAGTTACGGACTGTTTCCAGACAGCGCCGGTCGAAGAGGCGGTGCCGCTGGGCGACGATCAGCACCACGTGCAGGTTGTACCAGTAACGGCCGCTATTAGTCACCGTCGGTTGGGCCAAATCGACGTCCGCCTGCTGCACCGTGAATTCCCGCATTTCCATTCGGAAATGAGCGTCGGCGAATTGCTCTTTGTCGACCTGCTTGAGAATGTAAGCCTCGACGTCCGCGCGTGTGTTGTCACCGATCGTGCGGACCGACAGTTTGCGGCGGAATTGAATGTCGTTCCCATGCTGGCGCAGAGCGTGCTGCAATCGCCCCTTGACTCGCGCGGCAAAAACGATGGGCGTCACGAGTGGTATGACGCTGAACGTGATCTGCCAACTCTCGTCCGTCAAGCGGTGTTCCAGCCGACGCATTCCGTCCGTCTCCCAAAACGGCTCGATCGATGCGAAGAGGCCCGCAAGGTCGAGCGATGGCGAGATACGGCCGGAGGTCCAGCCCGTCCAACCATAACGCAAGTGGTACGCTGGGTCACGCATCGTGCCGGGACCGTAAAGTGGCGTTGGATTCATCTCTCCGTCATTGCGAGTGCTGAAGAATCAAGGCAGGTTCGAGGGAGATAGAGCCGCGCCTGAGTCATAGGTGGCCCAGAACTGTGGCCCGCATTGTAACATCCCACCCCCTCGCCGGCTTGCCCGGCAGGAGCGCAAGTTTGCTTGGCTAAGACGCCGCCGGTCAACTTCGCCTTCCCGTAAAACGGCGCCGTCCTCCGATTGAAACGGGGGCGCGGCGTACACGCCCCTTAGCCCGTCAAACTGCTTCACCTGCCAGACAAGCTGGCGAGGGGTCGCCTGAATTCTACTTCGCGCGATGGCGCACGGCGTTCATGTTGTAGACGCTGAATTTGCCGACGTAGTAAACTGGCTCCCAGTAGGGCCGTTGAGCCAGCGCGTGTGCCAGGTCGTTCAGCAATGGCATGCCGTGACGTTTGTCGCCTTTCGCTACGCGAAAGCCGACGTTGCAGGCTACCGACCCACAACCCTCGTAAGAAACAGTCAAGCTCGAGTTGTGAACACCCTGGGCGACAGCCCCAAACGGACCGAATTCTAAAGGGCGACGCCCTGCCTTCATTCCCACATCTCCTCCTTATCCCCCCATCCCCTCTTAAAAAGGCGTTGCCACTCCTTGACGTCGATTTCATTCCATTCGGTTTGGTGCTCGCATCGCCTCTCGGGCGGCCAACACGTCGGCCAGCGCGGTATTACCATCGGCGGCCAGGGCGGTGAGGTGGCCCATCTTTCGCCCGGTCCGCGGCTCGGATTTGCCGTACAGGTGCAACTTTACGTTGGAATGGGCGCACAGCGCGGACCAGTTGGGTTCGCCCGCCTGCCAGCACTCGCCCAACAGGTTGGCCATCGCCGCCGGCCGCAACAGCTCGGTCGAACCCAGCGGTAGCCCGCATATGGCGCGCAGTTGTTGCTCGAACTGGCTCGTCAGGCATGCGTCGAAGGTGAGGTGGCCCGAGTTGTGAGGCCGGGGCGCCAGCTCGTTAATCCAAAGCTGCCCCGCGCGGGTTACGAAGAATTCGACGCAGAGCACGCCCACGACGTCGAGCCGCTCGAGCACGCCGCGGACCATGTCGCTCGCCTCGCGCGCGAGCCGCGCCGCGAGCGGGGCCGGAGCGAGCGAAACGTCGAGGATGTGGTTGCGGTGCGTGTTGGCGATCAGACCGTAGTCGACCAGCGAGCCGTCGTGAGCGCGGGCAGCGACCACCGACGCTTCGCACTCGAAATCGACCCAAGCTTCGAGCACCGCCTCGTCCGTTCCGAGCGCATGCCACGCCGCGTCGGCCGCGTGGGCGTGGTCGATCTTGATCTGTCCTTTGCCGTCGTAACCCCAGCCCGCCGTCTTGAGCACGGCCGGGGTGCCGAGCCGGTCGAGGGCATGGCGCAAATCGTCCGCCGAGCGGACTGGGGCATAGGGTGTGACCGGAAAACCGGCTGAGCTGAGAAACTCCTTTTCGCGCAAGCGATTTTGGGTGGTGTGAAGCACGGCGCCGTCGGGACGCACGGGCGCGGCCGAGGCCGCGGCCGCCGCCGTGGCGGCCGGCACGTTCTCGAATTCGAACGTCACGACGTCGACGGCGCCGGCGAACGCGCGGATCGCGTCGAGGTCGTCGTAGGGCGCGTTGATCTCGAGGTCGGCAACCTGGCCGGTGGGAGTGTCGTCGGCCGGCGACAGCGTGTGGACGCGGTAGCCCATTCGCCGCGCGGCGATGGCGAACATGCGGCCAAGCTGGCCGCTGCCCAGCACGCCCACGGTCGCGCCTGGCGAGATCGTCCGGCTCAAGGCAACGTTTCTCCCAGCACGCCCTGGGTTTGTTCTTCCCGGAACCGTCGTAGCTTCTCGCGCAACTCGGGCCGGTGGTTGGCCAGGATGCTCACGGCCAAGAGCGCCGCGTTGGTGGCCCCCGAGCGGCCGATGGCCAACGTCGCGACCGGCACGCCGCCGGGCATCTGCACGATCGAGAGCAGCGAATCGAGGCCGTTGAGTGCCTGGCTTTGGACGGGCACACCCAACACCGGCAAGAGCGAGTGGGCCGCGGCCATCCCTGGCAGGTGGGCCGCTCCGCCGGCCCCCGCGATGATCACTTCCAGGCCACGGCTTTCGGCCGTGCGGGCATACTCGGCCAGCAAGTCGGGTGTACGGTGTGCCGAGACGATCCGGCACTCGTGAGGCACGTCGAAGCGGGTGAGCACCTCGTCGGCATGGCGCAAAGTGTCCCAATCGGACTTGCTCCCCATGATGATGCCGACCAAGGGCGGCGTGGATGCGCTCATGGAGCTAGATCATACCGGCACTTAGGTTGTGCGGCAACGAGTCGGAAAACGAAGAGGCGAGCGCAGCGAAGAAATCCGATCTCCGCCATCCCCACGCCAGTGAGCAAGCCGCGTAGCGGCGGTCCACTTGCCGCGCCACACTTTGCCCCTTGCGCGACGTTGCCGCCAGTAAAAGTAGGGGGATGCGGAGTCGGTTTTCTTCGCGAAGCGGTGGTGCCGGCGACGCGGCGCTGTCGCCGCGCCAATCGAAACGAAAAGGCAGCCCGCCACCGCCCGCCGGCAGCCGTCTCGGCGGCTGTGGCGTACACGTGTTCCAGTTCAACCCCCTACGCCCCGCGTGTTGCGTCGCCGAAGCGGTGCGGTTGGAATATTGGCAGATTAGGGTGCCTTTTCGTTTCGCTTGCCGGCATCGCGGCGCTGTCGCCGCGACGCCACGGCGTGGGCAACGGGGGACGCCGAAGTGGGCGGTCGTCGGTCGCGCCGTCATGGCGCCGCCCAACTCATCGCGGGCGGGAAGGTGCCGCACGTTCCGTGGCGCCGCCGCGCGCCGCCGACGGTTGCCGCACGCCCTTGCGAAGTCCTCTCCGGCGGCGGCCATGAAATCGCGCGACCGCCCTCGGCAAAAACTCCTGGTGCTCCATCGACAAACGCACCACCACTCACAGGGCACCGTCAACGCCGGGGGAACGAAGGAGTGTGGCGCGGCAATGAGCCGCCCCGCCGGGCGCAGTCGGCGCGGTTTCCGATGGACTGTCGATGGCTGCTTCCTCTGGGGGTCGTGGAGACGCAGGAGTTTTTGCCGCGGGCGTAACCTTCAGACTGGTCTTGACCCGCCGGCCGTAGCGGTTAAAAGTTTGGCACATGGACTGACCCAACATCTGATTCATCAAGCCCGCAGAAAGGACGTTAGACCCCATGACCCAACGCGCCTTCGCCATCGCCGCCCACCCTGACGACATCGAGTTCGTCATGGCGGGCACGATGATGCGCCTGCGGGACGCGGGCCATGAATTGCACTATATGAACATCGCCAACGGCTGTTGTGGCTCGACCGAGCACGACCCGGTGACGACCGCTCGGATTCGCAGACAGGAGGCCATGCGGGCCGCGGAGTCGATCGGCGCCGTGTTCCACGAGAGCCTCACGAACGATTTGGAGGTGCTCTACGATCTGCCCACTTTGCGGCGGCTCAGTTCGATCGTCCGCGAGGTGGCGCCCGACATCCTGTTGACGCATTCGCCAGAGGATTACATGGAGGACCACACGAACGCCTGCCGCCTGGCCGTGACGGCGGCGTTTTCGCGGGGCATGCCCAACTTTCCCGTGGATCCACCGGTGCCGATCACGTCGCAGCCGGTGACGATTTACCACGCCCAGCCGCACGGAAACCAAACGCCGCTGGGCGAAGCCGTCGTGCCCGGCTGGTTCGTCGACGTCACGGATCTGCTGGAGCAAAAAGCCGCGGTGCTCGCTTTCCACGTGAGCCAGAAGCGCTGGCTCGACGAGAGTCAGGGGCTCGATTCCTACGTTCAGACGATGCGCGACCTGACGCTGGAGGTCGGCCGGATGTCAGGCCGGTACCAATACGCGGAAGGTTGGCGCAGGCACCTGCACCTGGGGTTCTGCGAGGCAGACGCCGACCCCTTGTCGGCAGCCTTGGGCGCCCACGTGTTTCATCCTACTGGATGTAAATGAATTCCTTGAGATTGAACATGGCGTGGGCCATGTCTTTCCAGAGGGCCGTATTGGACATCGCGTCCTTTTCGGAAACCTGGCGCAAGGCGGCCAGGTCGTTCAAGGCCGCCGTCCAGCGCTCGGTCTCGGCGCTGAATAGCCCGCGTCCCAGGGCGGTGCGAAACATCTGGTCGAGGCGGCCCGCGGGCGTTTCGCCGGTTCGCTCAACCAGCCGCGCGGCCCAGTGCTCCGCCTCACCGGTCACGAACGCGTCGTTCAACAGGGCCAACGACTGGGCGGGCGTGTTGGTCACGTCACGCCTCCCCGTTGGGATTTTGGGCGTGGGCTGGTTGAACAGCGCCAACAGCCGGGGCGGTTCCATGATCGTGATCTTGGTGTAGATCGACCGCCGTCCCTCGCCGTCAAGCGGGCCCGAGAAGAGCCGTTTCTGCGAGTCTTCATTCGTCCGGTACGGGTTGATTGGCGGGCCGCCCAGACGCCGATCGAGACGTCCGGAAGCAGCCAGGATCTGGTCACGGATTTCTTCCGCCTCCAAGCGACGCAACGGAAAGTGGTGTAGCAGGCGATTGGTGGGATCGATCTCGCGCGCCCGATCGTCCACCTGGCCCGATTGCCGCCACGTTTGGGAAAGGACGATCGAACGGACCAGTTGTTTCAACGACCATCCCTCCGCGACGAACCGCGACGACAGCCAATCGAGCAGCTCCGGGTGCGACGGCTCGCCCCCCAACCGGCCGAAGTCGTCGGGCGTGGCCACCAACCCCGCACCGAAGAGCCAATGCCAGACACGGTTGACGAAAACGCGGGCGGTGAGCGGGTTGTCACGGCCGGCCACCAGTTCCGCCAGCCGCAGTCGCCCGCTTGCGCGCGAGTCGAACCCGCCGGATGATCGGCAGAGGACCTCGGGATAACCGTGGGGGATGGCATCGCCCAACTGGTCGTAGTCGCCACGGACATTCAGTCGATAGTCGTCGAACGTGGTGCCGACGTCGGCCATGCCGTTGGCGGTACACGGTGGTGCCAGCCGAGCCTCCGCTTCACGGTACTGCGTCGTGAGGCCGGCGATTTCGGCCGAAACGGCGCCGCGCTGGTTGGTTACTAGCCCGCTGTCGAGCAGCCAGTTCAGCAGCCGCACGTCGCCCTCGCCGGCGCGGCCGGCCTGCCAGGCCTCGACGTCGGCGGCGAACCACCTCTCGTACCGCTGGGCCACTTCGGCCAACGTCGCGGGCGCCGGGTTTCCCGGGCCCTGAGCGGCGGGGTCTCCGGGGACGGAGTCCTGTCGGACGGGGAATTCGAACAAGGTGTGGAATCGGGTCAGTTCGTCGGCCGGCGTCTTGGGGGCATTGTGGAACACGGCCCGCGTGATCCCAAACCAGCTTCGGGGATCGGCAACCTGTTCTTCGCTGCATGCCGCTCCCAGGCCGACACGAGGCGGGAAGTTGGGGTTGCTGGTCTTGGTGGCGAACTCCAGATAAACGTGCCGCTCGGGCATGTTCGACATGGTCGACATCAGCTCCCAGGCCGTGTCCTTGCGGTCGAGGTAATTCTGCTTCTCGGTGAGAAAGGCGTTATCGACGACCGTCCGGCTGGCGGCAAAATCCCCGCCGCAGCATTCGAAGCTGACGTACCCATAGCTCGGCGAGCGGTTGAAGTGGGGCGTGCGCACCGCGCCGTTGAGCCGCGGCGAAAGGACGTTGGTGAAAAGTCCCCCCGGCAGCAAGCGACCGACGACCGCTTCGCCCTCGATCGCCACCGTGAAATCGCCCGAGCGAGCAATCTCTCGCAAGCCCGCGCCATCCACCGACCAGCCCTCCGGCAATCGCTGGCGGAAATCGGCCGCCTCCGTGAAGTGGGCCGTGTTGTCGGCCGCCCGCGCGGCCCGTTGGTCGCGGTATTCGGCCGCCGCCGCCGTCCAGGCAGCAGCCACGTCGCCTCCCTGGCGGGCGGCCTGGGCGACCTTGATCCACGTATACAGTGGATCCTCCAGCGGCGGCGGCTGCTTTTCTCTGGCTTCGATCAATCCCCGCCAAACGCTGTTCTCCGGCGGCGCCGCCATTTCCGCCGCGTTTCGCCGCACGTCGTTGAGCCAGGCCGCCGCCACGAGCGGCCGCAATTGGTCCTTGAGCCGCTTCAGCTCGGCGATCACGGCCGCGTTCCGCGAGGGAAGGTCCACCGTGTTCGTGACCCAACGCGAGCTCATGAAGATGCCCGCCAGGGCGTAATAGTCGCTTTGAGAAACGACGTCGATCTTATGGTCGTGGCAGCGGGCGCAGGAGACGGTCGTGGCCTGGAACGCCTTTGAGAAGGCGTCGATCTTGTTGTCGAGCATCTCCTGGTGGATGCCGTTGAATTCGCTGCTGTCTCCGTGTCGCTTTTCTCCCATCTGGTAGAACATGGTGCCGATCCGCGACTCGTCGATCTGCTCCAGGGCGTTGATGCGCGGTTCGGCCAGCAGGTCGCCGGCCAGGTGCTCGCGGACCAACTGGTCGAACGGCACGTCTTGATTG
>DATLQY010000148.1:0-10943 GCA_035534975.1 Pirellulales bacterium | reverse complement strand
GCTCCGCTCAGCCAGCATAGTCGCCTCCTCGGCGATACATTCTTAATTGACGTTGAGTTGCCGACGTTGGGGCAGGGCCTTACATTGTCGGGAACCATCTGTGAGAGCATTCGTCGCTCATTTATCGCGGAGCCACTTGCGCGTCGATGCGGAGTCGCGGGAAGGAAGGGCCGCATTCCGGTGCGAATTTCCGCGTGGAGTGGGTCGACCTTACGTCTCCATGAGTTCGACCCAGTTGAAATTGAGTTCCAAATCGCGCTGCCCAGGCTTGGAGCGAATTATGTTGGGCTGGGGATTGCCGACCTAGAACAGTATTTCGATGCTGAACGGCGCGATCCAATGCCTGGGAACCCCGATCCTCCGATTATTTATCTTGAGCCGGTGCCGCAGTTCCAGCACCTGTGCCATCAGCACTAAACTTTGATCGGGCTATAGGTTCAGGAACCTGTCCGTTCATCTTGGCTCGGATTCGTACCACCGCAAAGAACATGGAAACTCGCGGACAGAAGCATGAAGCCCGCATTTCTTGAATTGCCGTCCGACGAGAGTGGAGCAGTCGAGGACTTTTCGGACGAACATCGAGAGTGAACAATGGGCGCGAAGACAGGCAGTGGAAACATCTATCTCCATGCCATGCACAGCGTGGTCGATTGGTTCGCCTTCGCGCTTTGGTCCAACCGGGCATTAGTCCGTTCACTTAGCCTGTCACCGGATAGCGGCATACTCGAAGACATCGGCCAGCGGCTCGCCTTTGAAGAGCCGTTCTGGTCGGGACAGCATCCAGCCGTTGACGACGATGAAGAAGAGGATGCTTACCCCTTCCCATTTCATCCCTTGGAGTTGGGCGAAGCCGCTCTGCGTGAACTGTTCGGCTATGTACTCGAAGGATTCCTCGACTCCGCACTGCTCGAGCCAGAGTCGATACCACTTGTGCGGTATAAGCGTTCGCGCTCGCGGTGGAAGTTCTGGCGGTAACCTGCTCCACGTTGGGAGCTCTTGTTGCCTCATTACCCATCGCGTCGCTTGACGACCAACACGGTCCGATCGTGCTGCCCGGCGTCGCCCGCCAGAGCTTCGAGCCGGTCGCGGACCAGGTCGGCAAGGGTTGCCGCCGGCGCGCCCAGGTGCTCGACGAGCGACTGGGCCAAAGGCTCATCGCCGAACAAGTGGCTCTCGGCTTCGATCAATGTGCGGACCCCTTCGCTGACGACCAAGAGCGCCTCGCCGGCGTCGAGGCACACGTCGTGCGCGGTGTACCGGGCATCGGGAGCGAGCCCCAGGGCCGACGTCGGCGAAAGAAGCGCGCGGCAGCCGTCGTCCGAAAGCCGGTACGCGCCGGCGTCTCCTGCAGACGCGCAACGAAGACGACCGGCCGATTGGCCTGGGCACGTCGTCGTGGCGAAGAACAGGTTCGCGCCCCGCTCATCCGTCGAACTGGTCCAGAGCGTGCGGTTGACCTGTGCCAACAGCGTCTGCGGCTCGGCAATGTATTGAGCGTGGGAGCGCAGCGCGGCGCGCAGCGCCGCCGCCGCGAGTGCCGCTTCGAGGCCATCGGCATACGCTCCGCCGATGGCCAGGGCCAAGGCGTCGTCGGGCATCGCGAACCAGTCGAAGAATTCACCGCCGAACCCATCAGGACCTTGCGTCCAACCGGCAACGTCCCAACCATCGATCAAGGGCGCGTTTCGCGGGATCTGGTTCTGCTGCCAACGCTCAGCGACCAGCCATTGCCGCTTGAGCCGGGCCCCCGCGGTCCCCTCAGCCAGAAGCACCTCGCGTTCCAGCTCGCCGGCCAGCCGCCCCGCCACGACCTCGGCGACGTTGACCTCTTGATCGCTGAAAGGCCGCGCGTGGCGGCTGAAAATCCAAAGCGTCCCCAGGGGAGTCGTCGAACTGGCGACAGGCACACAAACGGCCGCGGCGAACGGCTCCGGCGGGTTCCACGCCTGCGACGATTCGGCGTCGTCGAGCACCACGGCGTGGCCGGTGAGGGCTTCGAGGTCGGCGGTGGCGCTCCGCAGTGGCCGCGCCGGCGCCGTGTATCGCTCGGGCGGCAAGTTCCAGCAGGAGCGTAGCTTCAATTCGCTCGTCGCTTCGTCGAGCAGGTAGAGCGCGGCCGTGTGGCAGCCGATCGCTTCCGTGCCGGCGCGGAGCACCGCGGCCAGTTGGTCGGCCAGGCGCCGCGGGGAATTCCCGGGAGACGCCAATGGCACCCCAACGGCCAGGTCGGCTTCGCGGTGGCGCAGAGCGTGCCGCGTCCGCGCCAATTCGTCCAACAGTTGCGCCACGGCCGCGGCAAGTTCGCTCGCCGCGTCGGATCCCACGCGCCCGATGTGCTCGCCGTCGGCGTCGTCCACCATCTCGATCCCGATGTGTCCGGGAGATGTTCCGACGCCCGGATCTACCGGGGCGGACCACAACAGGTCGAGGGCATGGTGGGCCGCATCGCCGTCCAAGTACCGCAACGGCCAGCCGGTCGCCCGTTCGAACGCACGACAGAAGTGCACCAGGCTCGGCCAGGCATCCTCCGCGGTTTTGGCGGGGGCCGGCGGCCGTTCGTTGTAGAGCCGCAGGTAATTAGGTATCGACTTTGCCACGGGCGACTCACGAGGGCCGGGAGGGACATCGGGGCGACGATCGGCTCCGTGACCGCGGGCCTGCGCCTCATGCCAAGCACCACCGTCAAACTCGGCGCGAGCGTTGAACTCGGCACCGGCGAGTGAGCGAGAGTGCGACATCCTACGCAGACCTTCCAGCATCCGTGACCGGTAGGCTTTGACAACATCGGCCGGCGGGCGGCGAGATTTGAGTCGGAGTTGGAAAGTCGGGGTTCTTCGGCGTGCGGCACCAGCGACCACAGGGCACCGTCAGCGCCGGGGGAACGAAGGAGTGTATCCTCGTTCCCACGCTCCGCCGACCCACTGCGCGGGTGCCCCGAACGGCTCCTCGGACGCTCCGCGTCCCTGACCTTGGCCCTTGGGAAGTCGGGGCGAACCGTTAGGCGAAGGGGGGCGCGGTTGGAAAGCACGCCGCTACGCGGCTTGCCCACTGGCGAGGGGATATCGGAGATCGGTTTTCTTCGCTCCGCTATCGCGTGGTCGTTTTATTACGTAGGGCCATGCCTCACAAAATATCAAGCGTTGCGCACGGCGTTTGCACTATGACCGGCGGGCGGTCACCCCGGTATCGTGGTACACTGCCATCGCCCCGCCTGGGAGAGGCTGGCATGAACGGAACGACCAACGGAAAGCAGTTGTCAGCACCTCACCAAACCAAAGTTCAATGCCCCACGGAACCCATTTCGTGGGCGCCCTGGACCCCGTGGCGCGCCGCCGGGGCCACGTTGGTCGCCGCGGCCGTTTCGGCCGGATTCGCGCTTTTGTACTTGTTTCAGGACGTCGTCATTTTCCTCTTCATGGCGATCGTGCTTTCGACGGCGCTGAAGCCCGTCATGGACTGGGGCCATCGGCGCGAGCTGAGTTGGTCGCTCTCAGTGTCCTTGGTCTTTGGGGTATTGACCGCGGCCGTGGTGACGGTGGCCGCATTCGGACTGCCGATCTTGATCAGGCAGGCCGGCACGCTTGCTGAGACCCTTCCGAAGAGCTACGCGACGTTGCGAAACGGTTGCGCGTCATCGACGCATATGGTCATTCGCCGCTTGGCGACTGCGCTACCCGCGGAAATGCCTGCTCAGGAGACCGGCGGCCAGGGGACCGATGGCCAGGTGACCGACACGAACGAAGCGCCCGAGGGGGCCAGTCCGATGGGCGTGACCTTGCAAATGTCCGCCATGGCGATGCGGGGTGTACTCTCAACCGCGGCGGTTCTGTTGTTGGCCATGTATTGGTCGCTGCAACGGCAGCGTACGCTCCAGGCGCTGTTGTTGCTGGTCGCCGCTCATCGTCGCGAAGAGGCGACCGAGCTGGCCTTAGGCGTCGAGGAGAAGGTCGGCGCGTATCTCCGAGGCCAGAGCATCCTCTGCGTCACCGTGGCCATACTTTCGCTGATCGTTTATTGGTGGCTGGGGCTGCCGCAAGCGTTGCCGCTGGCGCTGATCGCAGGCGTGCTCGAAGCCGTGCCGATGCTTGGTCCGGTCCTCGGGGCAGTGCCCGCCTTGCTGGTCGCCGCGACCACCGATTCGAGCAAGGTCGTCTGGGTGCTGCTGGCCGCCGTCGTCATTCAACAACTCGAAAACTACCTGCTCGCGCCGCGCGTGATGGATAAGTCGGTAGGCGTACACCCGGTGGTGACGCTATTGGCCATTGCCGGCTTCGGCGCATTATTCGGGCTGGCGGGGGCGATTCTCGCCATACCGCTGGCGGCGATCATGCAGTTGATGTTGAACCGTTACGTACTCAAGCCGGGCGCCTTGGAGCCGGCCCAGCCGGAAGGCCGCGATCGACTGAGTCGTTTGCGCTACGAAGCCCAGGAGTTGATTCGCGATGTGCGGCTGCAGGTGCGCCATAAGTCCGAATCGTCGAACGACGTCAGTGATGAGCGTGAAGAATCGATCGAGAGCATTGCCCGTGATTTGGACCTCGCGCTGGCGCAATCGGCCACGGACAAGGCCGAAGCCGCGTCTGGAGAAGCGACCGGATGAAACGCTACGCCGCCATCACCGCCGCCGTGCTGACCACGCTGGCGACTTTGCTCGCCTTGTGGCAGTTGCGGGGCGCTTTGCTGCTCTTTTTTCTATCGCTCGGCGTGGCCGCGGCGCTGCGGCCATTGGTCGACCGCTTGGAGTCGTTCAAGTGGCCTCGCCTCGCGGCCTTGGCCATGACTTACCTCGCCACCTTGGCTCTGTTGACAGGCCTGGCGATGGTTGCGGCCGGTCCCTTGATGACCGATTTGGAGCGATTGGAGCACGACGCGGAAACCGCATTCGCCCATGCGCGGAATTCCTGGCCCAACGGTGGACCGCTACAGCGCAAATTGGTGCAATTGCTGCCCGTCGGCGAGAGTTTGACGGTCTGGGCGGCGGACGGTCGGTGGCTGGCATCGCTGCCGATTCTGTTGGGCTTTACACGGGGGTTCGTCGAGATCGTGGTCAACACGATCGTGATGGCGGTGCTCAGTTTGTACTGGAGCGTCGACCGGGTTTACTTCGAGCGATTGTGGCTCTCGCTTTTGGCCGTCGATCACCGGACGGCGGCGCGCGATGCCTGGCGGACGGTCGAGATCGAGGTGGGTGCCTATCTGCGGAGCGAGGCCATCCAATGCGTCGCCGCAGGGGCCATCTTGGGCTTGGGGTATTCCGCGATGCAGTTTCCCTATCCCGTGCTGCTGGCGGTCTGCTCCGCCGCGGCCTGGCTGGTACCCTGGGGCGGAGTCGTGATCGCCTTGGCTCTCACGGCGGTGTTGTCGCTCCCGATTATGGTTCTCGATGGTCAGGTTTCACTCGATGGCCAGCAAACATTGTGGAGCACGGCGCTGCCGGCGATGATCGCCACGGTGCTCGTACTGTCGTTCCTGGAGCTCGTGGTGGAACCGCGACTCTTCGATCGCCGCCGGTACAATGCTTTGCTGATCATGCTGGTGGTGATCGTCTTGACCGAGGGATTCGGGATCGCCGGCCTGCTGCTGGGGCCGCCCTTGGCGGCCGCGATTCAGACCGTCGGCGGTTACTGGCTGCGACGGCGGGCGGTTCCCCAATCGCAACCGTTGCCGCCCCCGGCGTTGGCAGAACGCGTAGCCGCATTGCGGGCAAGCCTGGCTGCCCAGGACGCGCCTCCGGAGTTGGCCAGCCTCGTCGACCGGCTTTCCGCACTGGTCCAGGAGACGGGGGAGAATCTTCCCCCGGCGGCGGCTCTTGACGTCTAGGATGAGGAATGTCGTTAAAATCCGTCGACCAAGGATTTCGTGATTCAGTTCCTTGAAACCCTCGTCTCCTCATCCCCTCATCTCCTCATCCCCTCATCTCCTTATCCCCTCATCTCCTTATCCCCTCATCCTGCCGATGTTCCTGAACCGTTCCGCCAAGCTGTGGCGATTGCTGCGTGAAACGTGGCGACGTTGGAACGCGGACGATGCCGGTCTGCTCAGCGCGGCGATGGCGTTTTACTCCGCCTGCTCGCTATTCCCTTGTTGCCTGGTCCTCATCGCGCTGCTTGGTATCGTGCTGCGACACGCCTCATCGGCCCAGGATGCGCGAGAGGAGCTGCTCGATACGGCTGCCAGAAATGCTTCTCCCTGGTTGGCCGAGCAATTGAAGACCCTGCTGGCCGGAGTCGAAGAACACGCGGCGCTCGGCGGCCCGCTGGGACTGCTCCTGCTGCTGATCGCGGCGATCGGCATGTTCCAGCAGTTTGACTCGATGTTGGACCACATCTGGGGACGTGCCCGCGCGCAGCCCGCCGGAGTGTGGGGCGCCGTTCGGAGGGCGCTGGTCGATCGTCTGATGGCGTTTCTGGTGCTTTCGGGATTCGGGGGGCTCCTGGTCGTCGTCCTGTTGGCCGACCTGACGTTGGCGGCGGCACGCCCCTATATCGTCCCTTTGCCGGCGGGAGGCTTTGCCTGGGACGCAATGCAGGCGTCGTTTTCGATTCTGTGCAACAGCTTGCTTTTCGGTGTGTTATTCAAAGTCCTGCCGCGAGCGAGAATTCGTTGGCGGCACGCGCTGGCCGGAGGCCTACTGACGGCCCTGGTGTGGGGGTTCGGGCAACAGATCCTGGCGCATTTTCTGATCAGGGGATTTTACGGCGCCTACGGCGTGGTTGGCTCATTCCTGGGGGTGCTGTTTTGGATGTACTACTCCAGCGCCGTGCTGTTCTTCGGCGCCGAGTTCGTCCGCGTATTGAGCGACCAGGGCGAGACGGGCCACCACGATTGAGCGCCTTAAACTGTCTTAAGGCATGACATTTGCTCGCCCAAGAACCAAAAGTACCCCTGAGACATATTCACCGTCCGCGTTTCGCGCGAGCGAACATCACGCTGGAGTTTCACGTCAATGGCCGCGAACGAACGACAAAATGGACATCCGGCCGCTTACGGGGCCCGTGAGGCCTCGGGCGAGGCCGCGTCCAAGCCGCCAGCACCTGATTCTCTGGCAAAGCAACTTGCCGAGCTGCGCGAGCATATTGCCTACTACTTGAGCGCCCGGGCCGATATGGCCAACGCCCGCTTGCGATCGGTGGTGTTGCGAGCGTTATTCGCGGCGGAGGCTGGTCTGTGCATTTCCGCGGCCATCGTCACCGCCGCGGTGCTGCTGGTCGTCGGCGTGGCCGAGGGATTGACGGTCCTTTGCGGCGATCGCCCATGGGCCGGAAAGCTTGCCGCGGGGGCTATGGTGTTGGGGGCCGTATGGGGGGCGACCTGGTTTGGCAAATCGTCCTGGGAACGATCCGCGCGACGCAAAACAACGGAAAAATATGCTCGCCGCCGGGTCAAGCAGTGGAGGCGGTTTGGACGGGACGTCCGGCAACGGGCGGGGGAAGACGTGCCGCCGGACGGCACTTCACGCGGCCAGGATGACAAATCCTGATTCATCCGGAAACCGCGAACCAAGTGGCCCAGCGGACTCCCACGAACAGCGACGTTGGCTCGGGGATCGTCATGGCGGAGAGGCACAACAGTACGCGGCGCGCCGGCCATTTAAGACTAACGCAGGTAGCACCGCCCGGCCGTTTAGGGAGGGAACAAGTCTTCAGCGGCAAAGAGCCGCCTCGCCGGTGCCGGATCGAAAAGGCATCCCGCCATCGCCCGCCTGCGGCCGTCTCGGCGGCCGTGGCGTACCCGTGTCCGAATCGTGCCACCCTACGCCCCGGCTGCGACGTCGCGGAACCGACACGGTTTGAGTATTGGCGAATTAGGGTGCCTTTTCGATCCGATCGCCGGCGGGTCGGCGCTGTCGCCGGCACGCCATGGCGCGTTGGCGTTCGGCGGCGGTGCGACGTGGAGTTCGGCGTCGTCCGACGCTCCGCGAGGATTCGCTGTCCTGGTTTGGTGCGGACCGCCATCAGCGCGCGGGGGCCTTCCGGGCTACCGACGACGCCTGACGTTCGGCGTTCGCGCCGCACAACACCCGCGCGGCGTCGCTCGCGCGGAAGGGTTGGAGGCGACAGCGCCTCCGCCCCGCGGGGGACGCTACGCGAAGAAAACCGACTCCGAATCCCCCGACTTGCACCGTTGTCGGGGCGAACCGTTAGGCGAAGGGGGCGCGGTTGGAAAGCACGCCGCTACGCGGCTTGCTCACTGGCGAGGGGATGTCGGAGATCGGTTTTCTTCGCTCCGCTATCGCGGTCGTTTTATTTGTCGCAACGCGACGATGGTTCCGCTAGCGCAGAAAAGGCCCTGGGCGATGTGCCGGCGGCCGGCCACCCCGACGTCCTGGGGGTTTCTGCCGCGAGCTAGAGCGGCGCCGCGACGACGTCCTCGCTTTCACACCGCGTGTTTTCGTTGGCGACGTCTTCACCATCAGGCGAGGTGCAAGGAACGGAGCTCACGGGATTTGCATCCTGTGAAGCTTGGACCGCCGCGGCGGTCCAGGCCGCCACACCCGACTCAAGTGCGAGCCGCGAGGCACTGCCCAGAGCCCCTTGAAGCGCCCCAAGAATCCATTTCCCCAAACTGCCGCCGGCGGTTCGTGGCCGGTGAGTGCGCCGACCGTCGCCGCCCGATGAGGACTCGGCGGGAGCCGACGATTCGGCCATTGGCGGCGCGGACGTCGTCCCGGCCGCCACCGGGGGGCGACCTCGCCGCCCGACCAAAGCGGCACCGGCCGTAATGCCGACCGCCGCCGCCATGCCGATCGCGATTCGGGGATGCTGGCGCGCCAATCCGCAGGGATCAGCCTTGGTCAGCAAGGTTCTTTTTATGTCGAGCAACGACGCACCAATGGCCACGCTGGCGTGTCGCGCTTCGGCGGCCAGGTAGTCGCACTCAACCTCGCTACGTTTCCCGTCCGCGCCCATTTTATTCCCCTGATTCGTAACGCGGCCTTGGGCCGCCATTCCCCGTCCATTTCGACATGAACCCGCTGCGCAAGTCAGCTTACGCAACTACGTGCCGCGATCGCGCGTCGGGTTAAAGTACAGAACGGTAAATACCTCGTTCCGTATTGCACGTCGAATGATTACCAGGGCTTCAACTTCCAGCCCAGGACGAAACCGATGCCGAGGCACCACAAGGCCGCCGAAGCAGGATTCTCTGCGGCGTATTTCTTGCAGTGACACACCAGGTTTCCGACTGCTTCTTCAGGCGTGTGGGTCTGGGATTCTCGTTGGGTCCGATCAGATTGAATGGTTTGGGTGGGGAACACCATAATTTAATCTCCACAAGGGCTTGGGTATGGTTTAGGAGCAATCCTACTTCGACAGATGGCGCGAAAGCGCGTCGGGCAACAACTGCATGACGACGTCGCGCAGGTGGCCCCCGGAGGCCTGGGCTTGTTCTGCCCACGATGGTTTGCGGCGCGATG
Organism: Pirellulales bacterium; assembly: GCA_035534975.1. GTDB lineage: Bacteria > Planctomycetota > Planctomycetia > Pirellulales > JAICIG01 > DATKSN01. Next base: position 1,528 of record DATLQY010000148.1, on the reverse strand, counting down.
GTCCCAGGACGAACACAAGCGCGCTTCCAATCGCGACACCCACCCCAAACGTGGCCAATGCCGATGAGGCGGGATGATCGCGCACGATCTGGCCCGCCTGGTCGCAGGCCTCCCCCATTCGCCCGTCGTTTTCCTCGCGTTGACGAGATTGGCCGTGCTCACCGCCGTCGGCATGACGGAGGTTCGGCATTCGGTGTTGAGGTGTCGCCATGATTCGCGTTCCTTTCCATGAGGTGTTGGGAATTCGGTGTGTGACAATGTCGACCGCCGTGCCCGGCGGATACTCTTCGCTAGTCGCGCCGTAACACGACGGCAATCACGACTCCGGTGATGATGCCCAGACCGAGAACCGCCAGCATCGATTGGGCCGGGTGCTCTTTGACGTGCGTTTCAACTCGCTCGGCGCCCTGTCGAACGCGTTCCCCGATCTCGTCGTAACCGTCGCGAAGCTTTTCCGCCGCGTCATGCGCGTACCCCGCGGCCGCGTCGGTCATCCGGCTCATCGTCGGATTCGACATGATCTCGTTGATATGGCGTTCGATCGCGTCTTTCGCTTCCCCGGTTTTCTGTTGGATCTTCCCGACGAGTTGATCGACGTTTCCGCCGACGATTCGCAGGTCGTCATCGGTCAGTTGGCCCCACCTCTCCTTGACCTTGCCGCGCAGGGTGTTCCATTGACCTTGTACTTGTTCCGCATTGAGCATGACTAAACTCCGTTTGTCTGTGGACTCTGGTTGGTTGCCCCAAAGAACTAGTTGCCTGCCCCGAAAGAAATCATTACTGCACAAAGCGTGCCGCCGACGAGGCCGCTCGCAAATGCTTACGATACGACACTACCGCCCCAGTTGGGTCAGTTGTGGCAGCCGCCGCCGGTGAGCACGTACAACACCAATAGAACGGGTAATGGCACCCCGAGCAGCCATAGCAGGGCCCAGCCGACCTTGCCGCACCGATCACTCGTGGCCCGCGTCGCCTTGTCCACCAGTTTCTTGGCTGCTTGCTTCACTTTGCCGATTGCCTGATCGGTCTTGCCTTCGCGGCGCAGCTTGTCGTCGTCGGTAAGTGCTCCGGCGGCTTCTTTGATGCGTCCTTTGGCCACGTCGATTTTTCCGCTCATGATCGAACTCCTTGGATCCTCGATGGGTTGAGAGGCTGGTTTAGCCCGCAATTCGTTTGAGTCGCCGTGAGCGACCGCGCTGGTCTTCTCACGTGCATTGGCAAGTTGTATTGCAAAGGGCGTGCCGGGATGAACATTCCGCCGAATTCGTCGATTTGCGAACTGTGATGGCGCAGAGCCGTCGCCGATCGGCATTCGTACTGGTTCGCAAAAGCGCAACATGGGGCCCTTTCAATCAAGCCGATAGCGGCGCGGGGGGCGTGCTTGCAATCAGCCCCACTCGCCCCAGTGTTTCACGCAGAGATCGCTTGGTTTGCGGAGTTTCGATGCCCAAGGCACTCACCAGGTCGATCTGGTGATTCCGCTCGGTCAGCGGAAGATGTGAGAAGACTGGCGGGCAAAAAACGGACG
>DATLQY010000147.1:0-3293 GCA_035534975.1 Pirellulales bacterium | reverse complement strand
GGCCGCGCCCGGCAGCCCGTTGCCCGCGGCCGGCCAGTCCGGTGCAACCTTCGTGGCCTCGGGAAGCGGCGGTCTGGCCGGTCCGGGTGAGCTGACGTTCGGCCCGAACGGAAACCTGTTCGTGTCCAATGCCTCGCCTCTTTCCGGCGTCACCAACAACAACTACGGGGTACTCGAATTCGATGCGACTACGGGCAATTTCATCACCACCTATGTCCCACAAAGTACAGGCGGGCTCGACATTCCCCGTGGGCTTGCGTTCGACCAGGATGGCCGGCTCTACGTCGCAGACTTTGGTACCAACGCCATCCACCGCTACGATAGCCAAGGGAATTACCTGGATGACCCCGTCGCAAGCTCCGCCTCGACTCTCCAGGTGCCGATCGGCATGGTCTTCGATGCCCAGGGCGATCTCCTCGTGAGCAGTCGCGATGGCAACGCCGTCGATGAGTACAACAGCGGCGTGACCGTGACGCTGTCGGCGGCGAGTGCGACGCCTGTGAGCGTGCAATGCGCCACGGCCGACGGCACCGCTGTTGCCGGCATGGATTACACGGCCCAGACCGGCACCGTTACCTTTGCTCCCGGTGAAACCTCGCGGCTGGTCTTACTCACGACGAACTATGACGACACGGTGGACGGGAACGAATCCTTCAGCATGCAGCTCAGCAACCCCGTCGGCGCGACCATCGGCACAGGCACCGCGGCTGTCACCATCGTCGATCCGAGTTTTCCGCAGATGAGCATTGCCGGGGCTTCGGCCATCGAAGGAGACACAACGGCGCACTACCGGGGGGCGTTTGTCCAATCGCCCGAGAACAAGTTCAATCCAGTCACCTTTGGACCGGACGGCAACCTCTACACGGCTGTAGGCACGGGGCCAGGGTACAACACGATCGAGCGCTTTAACGGCACCACGGGCGCGTTCATGGGCACATTCGCGTCCGGGCCCGTCAACGGCGTGCGGACCATCCTGTTCCGCAACGGGTCCATGTATGTCGCCAATTCGTACACCAATCAGGTACTGCAATACGACGCCACGACCGGGGCGTATATCGGCGCTTTCGTCGCTGCTGGCAGCGGGGGCATCAATAGCCCCTACGGGATGGCCTTCGGACCGGATGGCAACCTCTACGTCTCGGGGTACAACAGCAACAACGTTGTCGAATACGACGGCACGACGGGAGCGTATCTCAAAACATTCATCGCTGCCGGCTCCGGCGGACTGAACCTTGCCGAAGGAATCACCTTCGACCCGAGCGGCCAATATCTTTACGTGGCGAGTGCAGGCGGCGCCAACGAGGTGCTGAAGTACAATGCTCAGACGGGCGCGTTCGTGGCGCTAGCCACCAGCGTTGCCGTGACCCGGCCGACAGACGTGAAGTTCGGCGCCGACGGCCTCCTGTACGTGCTCGACGCCGGAACGAACAGCAATCGTATCCTGCGCTTCAACGAAAACGGCGCCTATGTCGACGACTACGTCCCGGCGGGCAGTGGCGACCTGTCGGGCGGCCAGTTCATGACCTTTGGGCCCAACGGCGATATCTACGTGGGAACTACGGGCAACGACGCCATTCTCCAGTTCGGCATGGAGAACGAAGCGCTCTTCACCGTCTCGCTCTCGGCCCCCTTCGCCGAGCCGGTCATGGTCAATTACGCCACCGCCGACGGTACTGCCCTCGCCGGCACGAATTACACAGCCACCAGCGGCACGCTTACCTTCCCCGCCGGCATCACCACCGAGACAATCCGCGTGCCGATCCTCGACAGCGGCAGCCAGACCACGTCCCTGAGCTTTACCGTCAATCTCTCCAATCCGCAGGCGGCCACCCTTTCGCAAGGCCAAGCCACGGGCACGATCGCGCCCAGCGACGAGGCCGCCAAGTTCTACGTGGTCAACGACGCGACCGCGAGCCTGGGCGGCACCAACACGGCCTACAAGTACCAGCCCTCTGGCACGCAGCAGGCACCGTTCGGCGTCAACCTCAACGACCTCAGCCCGCGTGGCGTCGCAGCCAACGCCGCCGGCACGATGGAATGGGTCGTGGACGCCAATAAGAACGTCTACGTCTACAGCACCGGCGGCACGCTGCTCGGCTCCTGGTCGGCCGGTGGGCTGAGCTCCTCGGCCAAACTGACGGGTATCGCCACGAACGGCACCGACATCTGGCTGGTGGATGGTTACACCGACAAGGTCTACAAGTTCACTGGCGCTGCCAGCCGCCTGTCGGGCAGTCAGAATGCGGCCAGCAGTTTCAACCTCGCAAGCGGCCGAAATGGCGACGCCAACCCCCAGGACATCGTGACCGATGGCACGTCGTTCTGGGTCGTGGATGGCAGCCGGCTCAAGGTCTTCAAGTACACGCTGTCCGGCTCGTTGCGTGGTAGTTGGGCCATCGACCCGGCCGACGCGCACCCGACCGGCATCACGATCAACCCGAGCAACGTCAGCGACATCTGGATCGTGGACAACGGCACCGACAAGGTGTACCAGTACATCGGCGCTGCCAGCCGTACCTCCGGCAGCCAGAACGCTGCCGCGACCTACGCCCTGGCCACCGGCAACACCAACCCGCAGGGAATCGCCGACCCACCGGTCGGAGCCGCTTCATCGCTTCCGACGACCGTGTCATCCGTTTCGATGCCCGTGTCGAAAACCCTTCCTTCGAACCCCGATACATCCGTCTTCCACGCGTACGCGCTCCAGGGTGCGATGGCGTCTGCCGGCACACCGGTTCAGATCGGTCAGATCGGTCAGATCGTGGCTCCGTTGTCGAACACGGCGAGCGGTTACGGCACGTCCGCCATGCACGATCAGGCTTTCGCCGCTTGGGACGACGTCCTGATCGGCGGCAAGTTGAAGAGGTGGTCGTAGGCCCAGCGGTTTGTGACGGGTGTCGGCGACAGAGGGTGCCCTGCTAAAAACTCGGCCTTTTGAACCCAAATCGCACCTTGGACCAGAGGCGTTTTTTGTTCCGCTCGCATCCTTCCCGCCACCGCCGGGCTTGCCCCGGTGGAGCGCTGATTGGAAGCTAGTGCCGCACCTTCTGCATCTTCTCCGAATTCATCGCCTCGCGGTCGCGGAAATCGGGGAAGACGTAGTTGCCGGGCTTGATGCCGCTCCTGCGGATGTAGTCCATGAAACCGTCCTCGTCGGGGAGGCCGATGAAGTCCTGCTTGTGATGAGGCAGGGCCGTCCAGACCATGGCGGAAATGACCCAGACGGCGGCCGCGGAGAGGAGGATGGGGGTGGCTGCCCATTCTACAAACGGACGCCAGGACTGCCGCGCAGA
>DATLQY010000146.1:0-4421 GCA_035534975.1 Pirellulales bacterium | reverse complement strand
AGAAGCTCCCCAAGAAGCCTGTCGACGAGGCCAACGCCGAAGCCCTCGAGGCGATGAAGGACCTGGAGGAGTTCGAGCAGAAATGGAACAAGTGGGCCAAGGGGAGCGTCGATGAGCTGACCAAGCTTCCGGCCGGCTTCGTCGACGATTTCGGCCTGCGCGACGACGTGAACCGGATCTTCGAGGAAATCGAGAAGGCCACCCAGCGGGCCAAATCGGACAAGCTTGAAGTCTCGCTCGAAGACCTGGGGGCAGGCATGGCCACCAAGATGCTCGAAGACCTCGAAGTCTGGATGATGGACAGCCCCGACGCGCTGAAGTGGGTGCTCGAGGAGCCTTTGAGCAAAGGTCCTCTGCAGGTGCCCGAGATGCCGTTGCCCGACGCTCTGGAGGACATGGTCGGCGACCTCTTGCAGGAAGCCGAGGAATTCGACGAGGAGGCCGACGACGTGACCAGCGCCTGGGGCGACAACCTGAACCAGGCCGGTTGGGGCGTTTCCGATGGGCCGATCAGCAGCTTCTCGGCCAAGGGAAAGACCGGCAACGACCTGCCCAACGACATGGAAGTCAGCGGTCGATCGGGCGACGGGCGGCGCGGCAAGTCGTCGGGGCAGATGGTGGGCGACACGTCGCGCGGCCTGCAGGGCCGCAAGACGCCGGCCCGCGTCGGCGCCGAGCGCTACGAACCGGGCCAGTTGAAGCAGGAGAACCAGCAGGATCCCAACGGCGCCACGGGGGGCGGCAAGAAGTCGGGCTCAGGCCGTCGCGGGCTGCAAGGCGGCACGCCGCCCGATTTCGTCAAGGACATGCAGCGCCTGAGTGAGAAGCAAGCCGGGGTTCGCGAGAAAGCGGAACAAGTGGCCCAGCGTCTGGAGACGGCCGGCGTGAACAGCACGCGGTTGAACCAGAGCATTCAACTCATGAAATCGGCCGAAGACGACCTTCGCGATTTGCGTTATGACGATGCCACCGACAAGCGTCGCGTCGCGCTCTCGCAGCTCAAGCACGCATTGGACGGGCCCGACAGGGCCACCGCGGCGCAGCTCAGCCGTGCCCGTGAGTTGCCCGCCGAGCTACGCGAAGAACTGCTGCAATCGGCCGACGAGGGATACCCCGAGGGGTACGAATCGCTTTTGAAAAGCTACTTCAAGGCGCTTTCGGAGGCGGAGAAATAGGTGCACCTACTCCACGTTCCTCGTTCCCACGCTCCGCGTGGGAACGTCTCCGCGGCCGCTCCGCGTCCACGTGGATCACACGGCCTCGTGGAGCGTCCCTCGTTCCCACGCTCCGCGTGGGAACGCATCCTCGGCCGCTCCGCGGCCACGTGGATCGCACGGCCTCGTGGAGCGTGGTGGCATGCAACGGGGACGCGGAGCGTCCGGGAGAATTAAGCCGGTGAAAAAATGGCAATGGCCAAGCAAGAAGAACCCTACATGGCGGCGGAGATCCCAGGTGGACGCGACCTCACAAGAATCCCGCCGAGCAAGCTGACACTGGTTGACCTAAAGCGCATGTCACCGCGGGACGGGCGATTGCGCTGGATGATCCCGCCAGGGATGGATACTGAAGAGTACGTCAGGGGACTTCGAGCCGGCGCTTACGACAACCTTGGGGCAGGAACGCCTATGGAAGTAGTCAGGGAACCAATCCAGTCCCTTGAAGAGTTCCTCAGCGTCTTCGCCGACTCGTTCCGACCCCCGCCTCCCCGCCAGACGTCAAAGCGAATCGTGTCCAAGGTGTGGACCAATTACCTGAAGCGTCATTGGCTGGACCTCCATTTCCTCTCGCAATTCGAGTATCCAGTTCCTGGTGGACAACGGCGACTTGACGCTGCGTTGTGGTGGCGCAACGACAGGTCGGCGCCCATCGGCAAGATGGACTTTGCCTTAGAATGGGAATGGGACGACAATAAGGTCCTCCGCGATTTTCCTTTCGGCGACTTCAAGAAGATCATACGCGATGTTGATGCCTCATGTGGCGTGGCGATTATTCAGACGCGAGTGGACGGCCAGCGCGGGTTGAATGGGAATGCTGATGAAACGCTGAAGCGCCTGCGCGACGAGCTGCACAGTGTGAGGCAAGATGGTGCGGATGGTCGGCCCGTGGGCGTCGTCGAGATTCGTAGAGTACGCGACGACAATGATCGGGTGGAGTTTGTATGCAACTTCCACGATCTCGGGGGTGGTGCGAAAACACCGCAACCGTTTCGACTCACATTCGTCCCTGAGTCGGGTCAGATCGCGCTCAAGATTTCCGAGAAATGACGCGCCGACGCGCGCGAGGATAGGCGCGCTGGTTCCGCTTGACTTGATCCTGCTATCGTTGACACCATGTGCACCGAAATCACCTCCACCGCTGTGATGGACGACTTGAAGGAAGTCTGTGCCGCTCTGGCGGCCCGCCGTCCCGTTGATTCGGTCGTTGTACGACGGGTGCAGGAACGAGCCGAAACCGTCAAACAGGAGATTCGGCGGAAGGGGGTCACGAATGTCGCGGTCGATCTGATCCGTGAAGCGCGCGAATAGGAAAGCGGTAAGATTCACAACTCACCAGGTATCATTCCTCTATCTCATCATCATCCCCACATCCCCCTTGGAATATCCGCCGTTTCGTCTGGAGCCCCGTACTGACTCCGTGCTCATTCTCCCTCCAACGTGCGAAGAGGTTTGATTGCTGTGGACATTGTTTTGTGCTCATGTTTGATGGTGGGCGCTGCTCTCAGCGCCGACTCCGCATCCTGGCACCTCGACGGTTGGAACTGTCGGGCCGCCGTGACGATTCCCGAACCGCTGGCCGATCGCATGGTCGATACGGCCGCCGTGCGCGTGCTCTGCCAGGGCCAGGCGCAAGCCTCAGGCAACGATTATCGAGTGACGGACGCGGCCGGTCGGCCCGTGTTGTTTCAGCTCATGTTTCATGACGCGGCGCGCTACTCGCTGATCTCGTTTCGCGTGACTGACGTTTCGCAGACCTTTTACGTTTACTTCGGCAACCCGGCGGCCGAGAGGGCGGCGGAACAGGTCGTAGCCGATCCCAAGCCCGGCGCGGGTCCGCCGTCGGGCGCATGGGTGCCTCGCTACGGACTGGTCTATACGACGCTGCGTCGGCCGGAGGGCGACAACCCCAAGACCGTGGCCGACCTCGCCGCCATGCTGGCAGCCAGCCCCGCCCAGGACGGCGCCCGTTACCAGCGGCAAATCGCCGACGGCTTCAACCCCTTCGGTTCGTCCGACAATTACATGAGCGTGTATCGTGGTTGGATCGAGATCCCGGCCACGGGGCGATACCGCTTTTGCACGGCGTCGAACGAGGCCTCGTTCTCGTTTCTCGACGGCAAGGAGCTGATCCACTGGCCGGGGCGGCACACCGAGGAGCGCGGTATCCACGGCGAGAAGAACGCCGCGGCCGAGCTGAGCGCCGGACGGCACTATATCGAGTATTACCATGAAGAAGTCGCCTTGCAGCAGATGGCGTTCTTGGGTTGGAGCCCGCCCGGTACGGAGATGAAACAATTTTCCGGCATTCCCGAAAGCGTGTTCGTCGCGCCGCACCAGGCCGTCGTGGAGCGCTACGAAACGCCCGACGCGGCGGCGCTGAGGTTCGACCCGGCGATCGTCGACACGATCTGGCCCGAGTTGCGATACGAGGGACAATACACTCGCTGTCGGTTTCAACTCGACCCGGCCGGACGCCTGGGCGAAGCCGCGACTTATCGTTGGGATTTTGGCGACGGGCAATCGGCCACGGGTACTGATGTCGAACACGTTTACCTTGCCGTGGGCGCCTACACGGTCAAACTGGCAGTCGAGAATGCGTCCGGGGGTGCCACGGCCCAGTGGCCGCTTGTCGTCTATGAGGTTCAGCACGTCACGGAGCAGATTCGAGAGGGGAAACCGGCGGTATACCTGAAGATGGTTTCTGGATACGACCGTTCGCGGCTTGACGCGGCGGCGCTCAAGGAACTGGCTCACTTGCTTGCGGAAAGCGGCGATCCGAAAGCGGCCATTGAAGTCGCCGGCGAATTCCTTGCGCGGTATTCGAGCGACAAACCCGACTGGCTTCCCGGCGTGCGACGACTGATGGCCGATTGCGCGTTGCAACCTGGCGGGGCGCAAGCCGAGGGTGGGCGACTGGACGGCGCGAAACTCGACGAGGCGGTCGCCAACTATCTGGCATCGCTCACCGACGCGACGCCGCCGGCCGAGCGGTTCGACGTTTTGGCGCGGCTCGTGAAACTTTTGGGGATCGACCGCGACGCGCCCGACAAGGCGCTGGAGATCTACGCCCAGGCCGAGGAGGCAGCCAAGGGAACGAAATTCGACGAAGCGGGGTTGGTCGCCTACCGCAAGACGATCATCGCGGCGGGCGACGTGCGGCTCTGGCACGCCGAGCCCGATCGGGCGCGCGCGCTCTATCGCAAG
>DATLQY010000145.1:0-2604 GCA_035534975.1 Pirellulales bacterium | reverse complement strand
AGTACGCACGGCTTTGGCTGAAAAGCCCAGGGCCTCCGCCGCGCGCTGCAAGCCAAGCAGGTTCGCGCCGTCGCGGTCGGTCGCCGAGAGCTCGCGGAGCGTTTCCAAGCCGCGGCGAATGCCGTGGTGCAGGGCCAAAGTGGCCAAGGCCGCTGCGCCGCAATCGCTGCGGTCGTTCTGACGTACGACGGTATAACGGGCCATGATGCACTTCCAGGGAAAGTTCTTGGTTGTTAGTTCTTGGTTCTTGGTTGTCGGGAGAGTCAGGAGCCAGAAGTCAGGAACCAGAAGTCAGGAGTCAGGAGGAGGAAGCCGTAAACGGCCGGCGGTCTCGGGCCCCATCAGAAATCGAAGCGTAAACGGTGCCCGGCTGTTACGCGCGGAGCTCCTCGGCCAACTGGCGGCGCAGATTGTTCATCGCTTTGCGGCCGAGATCTCCCAGCGACTGGACGCCGCTCAAGCGTTCCATCTTCAGCAAGAACGACGCGATGCTCGCCAGGCCGGAGCCGCGGTTCAGGCCGACGGCGGCCAATTCCCAGCCGCCTGGCTGGGCGACGAGCGAAATCCACCCGGCCTCGCGCTCGTTTTGCCAGGCGAGTTGCCGCAACCGATTCGCGTGCGCCAGTAGCACGGCCAGGCGCTCGGCCCACTCCTCCGCCGGTGGCGAATGTCGATCGCCGTCGCCACCGCCGATTTGCTCCGCCAGCAGGGCATCGGCTTGGGCCTCGAGCGCTTCGCATTCACCAAGCCGGAACCGATCCATGAGCGGAGCCGGTCCTTCGGCCACACTGGCGAAACTGGCCTGAATCAACCAGAGTTGACGGGCCAGGTCGTCGGCATCCATTTGCCGCAGGCGGTCGAGGACGATGTCGATCGAACGTTGGGCAAAGAATCCCTTGATGCGTTCGCCGCGGCTGGTCCAAACGTCGAGTGAATCAGGCCGCGACGTGAACAGCGGAATGTCGCCGCGCGCCAGGTCCGCTCGTTCAGCGGCCATCAATCGCAGCAGGCTGGGAAACGTCTCAGTCTTCGCTCGAAGTCGATCGTGGATACGAACCTGCTCGGCTTCGTCTCGAAGATGATCCGGGTGCAGGGATTGCGTGTTCAAAATTGCATAGGCTTGGGTCGGGCGGGGAATGAACCGCACCTCGCAGCCGGCAAATGCGGCAATCGGTCCGCCCGGTTCGATCAGCGCCCGACACTCTCGCTGCAGTAAGGCATGCATGGTGCTGAAGCCATCAAGCAGGGCGGGTTGAAAGTCGGTCAGCGAAACCTCGCCCTCGGGCAAGCGAGGGCGATGTTTTCCCGCGGGGAAGGTCCGGCTCTTCGTACCCAATTCCATCACGTCGGTGCCGGCGGCGTTCCAGTCGACGACGGTGTACGAAAGGGGTTTGCCCGCGGCCGCTCCCAGGCCGCTAAAGTCGATTCCCGCATCCACCCCGTCGTAGTACTGTGTCTGTGGCAGCAGCCGCATACCCAGGGCCGAATCGAGCAACGCTTTTCGCGCCGGCTCCCGCGTCGATTCCGGCAGACGTCGATAAAACAGGGCTTCAAGATCGACGAACACCGGGTGCTCGCCGTGGGCGATGAGGTTTTCGTAATGCAAGTCGGCCGCAGCGAGCGTCGTGAAAAGAGCCAGGTACATCCCCTGCCGGTTGTAAAAGCGGTACACTTCTTGCGGCGTCGTGCAATGTTCGACCGGGATGAACTCAGTCCAACCGTACTGCCCGCGATCGAGCACCCTCAGCGGCCGCAAAGCCGGCTGAACACCGCGAGCATTCAAGCATTCGACCAGATGGGCAAACGCCGCATCGACGGCCAACGGCCGCGGTTTGTACACGAGCCGCGCACCCGAGGCGAAGTGGAAGATCAGCACCGAGCGGCCATCGCGATGCTGGTCGCCGACATTCCCTTCGATCTGTTCCAGGCGGCCGGGCGCTCCGGCCGGAAAAAAATGTGCCTGGATCGGCTGCGCGTCGCTTGCCAAGCGCTCGGCCAGTTCGACGCCCGCCTCGTGCCACTGGTCAAGGCAGACGGCGATTTTGCCGGTGAGGACGTGGTACTCTTCCGCCAGCGCCAACGCCACCTTGGGCCGGCGCAGGCGCCGGAGAAAGCTCGTAAACCGCTCCTGCGGGGTGTCGCCCGACAATTGATCTTGAAGCCGCGCGACATTCAGCTCCAGCGCACAGGTGCGGACCACGAGTGCCGACAATCGCCTCGCCAAGACGGGCAGCCAGGCAGCCTCGAATGCTTCGACGCTCGACAGAATATCAGCCCGCCCGGCCACCGCGGCGCCGATCGCTTCGCGAAACCGGCGACGCGCCTTGCACACCAGCGGCTCCAACCAGTTCAAGAAGCCTAGGGCTTCGACCTGGTCCACCGGAATGTTCTCGCCCAGTCCGCGCTCGTCAGCGGTGGCCCGCGACAGCTCGACAAGCCAATCGTGGAGCATTCCGGACCGCTCAGGATCTTCGACCGAGGGCCGGGTAGGGCTAATCTCCGCTTCCTGCCGCATCGTGTGCGTCGTCATCAAAGTCGCTCCCCAAAAAAAAGTATCACCCGCCAAAAGTGCGGGATGACCCCGTGGGGCAGGTTTCCAACCTG
>DATLQY010000144.1:0-4470 GCA_035534975.1 Pirellulales bacterium | reverse complement strand
GCTTGCGCAAGGTGTCCTGGTGCGGCGGCTGGCGGGCAAGATCAGCGAAGGAGTCATGGCCGCGCTGGGGGCGATCCTGGCGATCGGCGGATTCGCCTGGCTGGCTCGCGCCTCGGGTCAAGGTGATTTCACTCAGCTCCTTTGGGCGATGGCCGTGGAGGTAGTCGGCTTCGCCTTCGTCAATCCTTCGCTGCAATCGCTGATCTCGCGGCGTAGCGACCCTCAGCGGCAAGGGGGCGTCCTCGGCCTGGGACAAAGCGCCTCATCGTTGGCTCGGATCCTTGGACCGATTTGCGGTATGCGGTTGTTCAAGGAATCGCCCACGTGGCCATACTGGACTGCGGCCACGATGTTGGGAGTGGGATTGGTCATGATCGTCGTCGCCGCCCGCGGCGGCAAGGACTACGCCGCGCCGGATATCGTTTCGCCCAGCGCCCAGTGATGCAGCCCGATCGATGGCGCAAACTATGCCGCCTGGCTGGAGTTGACCGGGGCCGTCGCGGGCGCCGTCACGGACCAATCTCCGGGCGATTGTGAAAATGCGCCGTCCGGAGTCAGTAGAGCGGCTTCGAACTGCTCCTGCAACCGGATCAGCTCGCGGATGGTATTTTCGGCGCAAAGGTTCAACTCGCGCAGCTCGCCATTCTGTTCGGCGATGATTTGTACCACCGGCTTGAGCTGGTATTGAAGCTGCTCGGCCAAATAGGCGTTGAACTTGCGGCTGAACGGTCGGCGCAACGGCGACCACAGTCGCCACAGCCACCGCAGCACCGATTTGATCGCCCCACGCATGGTTTCCTCGCACCCGGTTCGCAGACTGCGGCCGACCAACGACCGCCCAGGGAGAGTTTCGTACCGACAGGATCGGTTCGATGAGAATTGCCGCGCCCAGCCGAATATCCCGCACATCCGCGATAGGGCAAGACGCAGGAAAAACCCCTACCACCCGTAGCGGACCTCGTATCGACTCAGGTGGCCGGTCCGCCGGCGAATTCGGCGACGGGCCGACCGCACGACATGGCGGGACTTTGCGGGTCGCAACGCTTGATCATGGTGATTTCGTTCCCGCGCTCGTTGAAACGGACTTCATCCATGAAGGTCCGGATCAACAATAGTCCCCGGCCGGACGTGCCTTCCAAGTTTGCCGGATCGGTCGGGTCGGGCACCAGCGAGGGATCAAAACCGTGGCCATCGTCGCTGACGACATAAACGGCCTCGGCGCGCGAGAGCGTCGCCGACACGTGGATCGTCCGATCGCGATAAGGCGATTCACGCCGGCGCTCTTCGGCCGCCGCTAGGAAAACTTCGCCGTCGCGCTGGCGTAGCTCCGAGCTCAGTTCCAGGTTGCCATGGTACAGCGCGTTCGCCATCGCCTCCTCCAAGGCGATCGTCAAGCGAATGCGACCCGTTTCGTCGCACAAACCCAACCGTGTGACGTGCTGGTGCAAATGGTCGGCCAGCGCCTTGAGCAGCGCGGGGTCGTTTTTCAACTCGAACGTCCAGTGGTTGGCCGCCAGGCATTCCATCAGCCGGGCATCGCGCCGCTGGGCCCCCGCCGTGGCCAGCACCGATTCGACCGTCCGCAGCAGGTCGCGCGCAAGCCGCGACTTGGGAACGTAGCTGGCCGCCCCCGCCTTGAGTGCCCGCACGGCCACGTCCTCGCTGCCGTAGGCCGTCATCAGCACCACCGGCACCAGCGGAAACCGCTGCCTCACGGCCACGACCAGCTCCAGGCCGTTGAGCTCGGGCATTTGTAAGTCGGTGACGATCACGTCGGGCACCGATTCCTCGAGGTGCAGGAGCGCCTCAGCGCCGCTGGCGGCCAGCGCGATGCGAAGATCGGGATTGCGCGACAACAGGCTGCCGGCCAATCGCCGGTCAACGGCCAGATCATCGACGACAAGCACCTGGGGCATAGTCATCCTCACGGCGTGTCCCGGCGTTCGCGCCGCCGAGCACGGCGGGCAGGCCGAATGGCCGTAAACCCATACCGCACGGCGAGCAGAAAGGAGAACTCGAACGCCGGAATCGACCTTGGTTGTACGCTTCCCTGCGGCGAAGTCAAGCAATAGCCGAGGCGGGACTTGAACCCGCACGGGGATTACTCCCCACGGGATTTTAAATCCCGTGCGTCTGCCTATTCCGCCACTCGGCCGAAGAACCAATTCCAATCGTACAGGAATGCATCCGGCGCGGGAAGAACCGTGTTCTCCGTCGTCTTCGCCACTCGCTCGACCCGCATGGCCGGCGATTTGCTCTCGGCGATAGCCGCGGCACTCCGTGACGGGGGCCGAGCCCCGATAACGGACGAGCCGGCGCCTATACTTCTCATTCTCGAGCCGCTATCATACCGAGGTTTACGGTCCAAACCGCGCCAGGGCGGATTGGCTCGAAAAGGACCCGTTGGCGGTTTCCTCACGCAAGTTGCGGCCAATGACGGGGTGCCGTCCAGAAGCGGCAGCCGAGCGCGCGGGCTTCTCCGCCGGCAATCTCCGGCGTATGATGCAGTTCTTCGAGACTTACCGGCGGCAGCCAATTCTCGCGACGCCGACGTGCGCAATTCTCCCGACTTTGCTCGACGGCGCGGAACGACGCCCATGAAAAGACCAATACAAAAGCCGCTTCGCTTCACGCGAGTTCGTCTGGAGAACTGGCGAAACTTCACGGACGTCGACGCGAAACTAAACCGGCGCGTGTTCCTGGTGGGCCCGAATGCGTCGGGTAAATCGAATTTTCTCGACGTTTTTCGTTTCCTGTCGGAAATCGTTTCCATCGGGGGCGGCTTTCAAGAGGCCGTTCGCCGTCGAGGCGGCGTATCGCGATTGCGCTGTCTGGCGGCCCGCCGCAACCCCGATATCGCAGTGCGCATTTCCATCGGAGACGACGATGGCCCAACAACCTGGGAGTACGAACTTCGTTTCAAGCAGGACAACCGCAGCCGGCCCGTGATCCATCGCGAGCGCGTGACGAAGAACGGCCGGGAGATATTGAATCGGCCCGATACGTCGGACGAGTCCGACACCGAGCGATTGACGCAGACCTATCTCGAACAGGTCAACGCCAACCAGGAATTTCGTGACGTGGCCGATTTCTTCCAGACGGTGCGTTACCTGCACATCGTCCCGCAGCTCGTCCGCGAACCCGACCGCTCGATCGGCAGGGCCAACGACCCTTTCGGCGGCGATTTCCTCGAGCAGATCGCACGGTCGCCGGAAAAGACCCGGAATGCCTGGCTGCGGCGAATCCAAGACGCTTTACGGATCGCCGTCCCGCAACTCAAGGAACTTGAACTCTGGCGCGACGTGCGCGGCGCGCCGCACCTCCGCGGGAAGTACGAGCATTGGCGCCCGCGCGGAGCTTGGCAAAACGAGGACCAGTTTTCCGACGGCACCCTTCGACTCATGGGCTTGCTTTGGATCACGCTTTCCAGCAACGGCCCGTTGCTATTGGAGGAGCCCGAGCTTTCCTTGCACCCTGAGGTCGTTCGGTACATCCCTCAGATGTTCGCGCGCATTCAGCGCCGCACGGGACGCCAGATCATGATCAGCACGCACGCCCCGGAACTGTTGCGCGACGAAGGGATCGGTCTGGACGAGGCGTTGCTTCTGGAGCCCGGCACGGAGGGGACGTCGGTGCATTGCGCGTCGGAAATCGCTGAGGTCAAGGACCTCCTCGATTCCGGCTTGACTCTGGCCGATGCGGTCGTTCCTCGGACGCGCCCCTCGAAGGCGGAACAGCTTTCGCTGTTTGGAGGTTGACGCTTGGAAGCCGAAGCGAGGATCGCCTCGCGCTTGATAGAGTTTTCGCAAGGCGCTTGGAGGCCAGGCATCGCTGCGAGCCATAGTGAAAGCCTCCAACGATGCCGGCATTGCTTGGACGACTTGGCCTCCCGCTTCGCAAAACACACGTGAGCTTCAGGAAGCCGACCGTCGCCGCCGACCGGGTTTTCTTGTCGCCGCGGGCAAGTTCGCCGCCGATCGCGGACAGCGGGCGTCCGGTGGCCGGATGGTCTCGGTGACCGATTCGCAGTGACCTTGCGTCTTGTTATGCTGAAAGACCTGGAGGAGACGTCGGTATTGACTTTAGGCAGGCCAACCTAACTTAAGGAGAACGTATCATGTCGAAGAAGCTCGCCGGCAAAGTTGCTATTGTCACGGGCGCGTCAAAGGGGATCGGCGCCGAGATCGCCAGGGAGTTTGCCGCCGAAGGGGCGGCGGTGGTCGTCAACTACGCTTCCAGCAAACAAGGGGCCGACCGTGTCGTGGCCGATATTGTTCGCGGCGGCGGAAAAGCTGTGGCGGTGCAGGCCGATATGACCAGGCAAGACCAGATCGAGCGCTTGTTCGCCGAGACAAAGCGGGCCTTCGACAAGCTCGACGTGCTGGTCAACAACGCCGGCATCTATGAATTTGCGCCGCTCGAAAACGTGACCGCCGAGCATTTTCATAAGCAATTCGATCTGAACGTTCT